>JAOUCV010000243.1 GCA_029859555.1 Gammaproteobacteria bacterium | reverse complement strand
GCGTATTCGACGGGTGGATGATTTTATTCGTGACAATACCTTCACGATGGCGTTACTCATTCGCCTGTTGCCGCTGGGCAGTAACTGGATGGTCAATATTGGCGCCGGTGTTTCCGGTGTGCGCGGCGTGCCATTCTTTGCCGGGTCGGCACTGGGTTATATGCCGCAAATGCTGGTTTTTTCACTGGTCGGCAGCGGTGCGCGCATCGATGAGTTCTGGCAGGTGCTGCTGGCCATGGTGCTGTTCGTGGTGGCTGCAGTTATTGGTGGCCACCTGTACCGACAGTACCGGCAGGACAGATCACTGCCGTGTAGCACGACTGATGAAGCGGATGTCTAGGCCTGTGCGCGTGCACCGCTACGCCGGCAGGTACACAGGGTGAGCTCCCGGCTGAGCTCATGGCCCGGCCTGCTGGCGCTCTGGCTGCTGGTATTACTGCTGTCGTTATTGTCGCATCCGCTGTTGCCGGTTGACGAGACGCGCTATGCCACGGTTGCCTGGGAGATGTGGTTGCGCGGTGATTTGCTGGTGCCGTACCTGAATGGCGAACCCTATAGCCACAAGCCACCACTGTTCTTCTGGTTAATACATGCCGGCTGGTGGCTGTTTGGTGTGCATGAATGGGTGGTGCGCGCCGTGGCGCCGCTGCTGGGATTGCTGTGTTTGCTGGCAACCGCACAGCTGGCGCGTATGCTTTGGCCCAATGACCCGGTGGCGGCGCGGCTGGCGCCATGGATTGTGTTCGGCAGCATTTTTTTCACGGCGTTTTTAAGCTGGGTGCAAATTGATTTACTGCTGGTGTTGTTCACGCTGCTGGCAATGACCGGCATTATCGGCGCTGCAGAAGGGAGGCAGGCGGGCTGGTTATTGGCAGGAGTCGCCATTGGCCTCGGGGTGCTGGCGAAGGGGCCGGTGATGCTGTTACAGGTGTTACCCGTGGCGTTGTTGGCCCCGGCCTGGGCGCGGCACATGACACCACGCAATTGCTGGCGATGGTATGCAGGCGTCGCCCTGAGTGTGGCAATTGCTGCAGTCATCGCCTTGAGCTGGGCCTTGCCGGCCGCTACTGCCGGCGGTGACAGTTACCGTGAGGCCATCCTCTGGGGGCAGACCGCCGACCGCATGGTGCAATCGTTCGCGCACGCGCATCCGGTCTGGTGGTATCTGCCCTGGCTGGGTGTATTGCTGGCGCCGTGGCTGCTGCTGCCCTGGTTGTGGTCAGCTGTCTGGCATGCGCGCCCCGCACGCGATGCCGGCTTGCGCCTGTGCCTGGTGTGGATCGCTGGTACTTTTCTTTTCATGAGCCTGGTGAGTGGCAAGCAGCTCAAGTACCTGTTACCGCTGTTGCCGGCCTTTGCCTTGCTGCTTGCTCGAGTCATCAGCGGGCTGGAAGGTGTGATTATCCGGCGGCGGGACTGGTTTCCGGCTGCAGTGCTGCTGTTGTGTGGATTACTGTTGATTGTGTTGCCTCACTGGCTCGATCAGGCGCCATGGATTGCTGACGTGCAGCCCCTGTGGGGTGGTCTGCTGGCGGCGGCGGCAGTCGCGCTGCTGTTGTTGCGACCGGTGTCCGCGAGTGGCTATCCACTGCGTATGGCGTTACTGTCGGTGTTTGTGACCGGGCTGGTGTATGTCGGAATTTTTCGAACGGCGGCCCCTGCCTACGATATGCAGGCTGTCAGCCGCATGATTGCGACGGCCCAGGCGAACGGCCTCCATGTTGCCAGCGTATCGCGCTATCATGGTCAATTCGGTTTTACCGGGCGCCTGCAGCAACCACTGGTACAGCTGGATGCTGGTGGCGCACTTGCCTGGGCCGGGCAGCATCCGGATGATCTGCTGGTGGTTATTACCGGTAAAAGTCCTGAACAGTACCCAATGGCGGTATTTACCCAGCCCTACCGCAGCGAGTACCTTGCTGTCCTGACGGGCAGGGCGCTGACTGAGCATCCTGCCGTATTGCCTTGACCCACGGGCTGAAAGCAACAGTGAAACATTCATTATGACATCCACCAATCTACCTGTGCTGATGCTGAAGCGAAATGAGGAGCGGCGCCTGGCGGCCGGACATCTGTGGGTTTACAGCAATGAAGTGGATACCCGCCAGTCACCGCTATCCGCTTTTGAACCGGGCAGTCTCGCGGTTATTCAATCGGCGGCGGGCAAGACACTGGGTGCCGGCTATGTCAATCCGCGCTCGCTGATTTGCGCGCGACTGCTGACCCGGCGTCCGCGTGCTGCAGTTGATGCCGGGTTTTTCGAGCGGCGCCTGCGCACGGCGCTGTCGCTTCGCGAATCGCTGTTTGATCAGCCGTACTACCGGCTGGTGTTTGGCGAGAGCGATGGTTTGCCGGGGTTGGTGGTGGATCGCTATGGCAGTGTGCTGGTGGTACAAATCACCACGGCCGGTATGGAAGCGGTGCGTGATTTGTTACTGGAGGTGCTGGACAGGATTTTCTCGCCGAGTGGCATGCTGTTACGTAATGACAGTTCGGTACGGCTGCTGGAAGGCCTGACACAGGAAACACAGGTGATCGGTGAGGTGCCTGAAAGCATTGTGTTGACCGAGGGTGGTGTGCAGTTTGAAGTGCCGCTGGGTGAAGGGCAGAAGACCGGCTGGTTTTATGATCAACGCAGTAATCGTCAGGCAATGCACAAGTATGTGAAAGGCAAGCGGGTGCTGGATGTCTTCAGTTATATCGGTGCCTGGGGATTGCAGGCAGCGGCGGCCGGTGCGGCAGAGGTCTGCTGCGTGGACTCGTCACCGCTGGCACAGGCATTTATGGAAAAGAATATTGCCGCTAACAATTTGACTGACAAGGTGCGGCTGGAGCATGGCGATGCCTTTGACGTGCTAAAAACCTTGCAGGATACCGATCAGCGCTTCGATGTGGTGATTGTTGACCCGCCGGCATTTATCAAGCGACGCAAGGACATAAAAGCGGGTGAGCAGGGCTATGGCCGTCTGAATCGCCTGGCCCTGAAGTTGCTGGCGCCGGACGGTATCCTGATATCATGCTCCTGCTCCATGCATCTCCCGGAAGAACGTTTGCAGTACATCGTGCACCAGTCAGCGCGCAAAATGGGACGCTCGGTACAGATACTGGAGCGCGGCTTCCAGTGTATGGATCACCCGGTACACCCGGCCATACCCGAGACTGCTTATCTGAAAACGCTGTTTTGCCGGGTGCCGGCCACCTGATAAACAAGGATCAATATGCTGACCTATCCCGATATCAATCCGGTGGCACTCGCCGTTGGCTCTTTCGAAATACACTGGTATGGCCTCATGTACCTGATTGCCTTTGGTGCCGGCTGGTGGCTGGGCCTGGTGCGTACTCGCCGCGTGGGTACCGAGTGGCGCGCTGCAGAGATCAGTGACCTGGTATTTTATTTTGCACTTGGTGCGGTGCTGGGTGGCCGTATTGGCTATACGCTGTTATATAACTTTGGTGCCTTTGTCGATGATCCCTTGCTGATATTTCGCATATGGGAAGGTGGTATGTCCTATCACGGTGGCATGATCGGGGTATTTATTGCGATGGGGCTCTACGGCCGCCATACCGGGCGGACCTTTTTCCAGGTGACCGACTACCTGGCGCCGCTGGTACCGCCGGGGCTGGCCGCCGGTCGCATGGGCAACTTCATCAACGGCGAGCTCTGGGGCAGTCCGACCGATATGCCGTGGGGGATGGTATTTCCCTTTGTGGACAACCAGCCGCGGCATCCTTCCATGCTTTACGAGTTTTTTCTCGAAGGCCTGGTGTTTTTTATCATCCTGTGGCTGTTTTCGCGCAAACCCCGGCCGACCATGGCAGTCTCCGGCCTGTACCTGATATGTTACGGTGTGTTCCGTTTCGCAGTTGAATTCGTGCGCATACCGGACGCACATATTGGTTTTCTTGCGCTGGACTGGGTGACCATGGGGCACCTGTTGTCATTGCCGATGATTGTTATCGGCGTGATCTTTTTTGTGTATGCCTACCGGCGTAGTGATGGAAAAATCAGTTGGTAACGGTTACCCGTCAGGTAGCAAAGACCATCCCCTTTCCCGGAGGGAGAGGCAGTTAAGCAGACAGCGGCGACAATCAACCATGAAACAATATCTCGATCTCATGCGCCA
>JAOUCV010000242.1 GCA_029859555.1 Gammaproteobacteria bacterium | reverse complement strand
GTATTTCAGTGAATAACTGTAGTTGACTCTCTAACAGCTAGGGCGTTTCAACCAGTGTCACGCCTTCGAGCGCGCTATTCGAATCCACTTCGTTATCTTTCAGCTTGATCATCAGGCGAACCTCGTTGGCTGAATCAGCGTATTGAAGCGCATCGTCCTGCGTGATTTCGCCTTCACGATAGAGTGCGTAGAGTGCCTGGTCAAAGGTGTTCATCCCCTGCTGGTTAGAGCGCTTCATCAAATCCTTGAGATTATGGACCTCACCCTTACGGATCAAGTCTGCCATCAGCGGTGTATTGATCAGCACCTCCACCGCAACGCAGCGTCCTTTACCATCCGGCGTGGGAATCAATTGCTGCGCCAGGATGGCCTTAAGATTTAACGACAAATCCATTAACAACTGACCGCGGCGCTCTTCCGGGAAAAAGTTGATAATACGGTCCATTGCCTGGTTAGCATTGTTGGCATGCAGCGTGGCCAGACACAGATGCCCGGTTTCAGCAAAGGCAATAGCATGATCCATGGTTTCGCGGGTACGAATCTCGCCGATCAAAATGATATCCGGAGCCTGACGCAAGGTATTTTTTAATGCTGTATCAAAGGAATCAGTATCGATACCTACCTCACGTTGGGTGACGATGCAGCCGGCGTGCTGGTGCACGAACTCGATAGGGTCTTCGATGGTGATAATGTGCCCGGTACTGTTGTGATTGCGGTAACCGATCATGGAGGCCAACGAAGTTGATTTACCCGTACCGGTTGCGCCGACAAATATAATCAGGCCGCGCTTGGTCATGGCCAGGTTCTTGATAATAGGCGGCAGACTCAGGTCTTCGATTGACGGAATTTTTGTCTCTATGCGGCGCAAAACCATACCGCAGTGATTGCGCTGGTAAAAAGCACTGACACGGAAGCGCCCCACACCCGAGGCACTGATAGCAAAGTTACATTCGTGCTTGGTATCGAATTCCTTGCGCTGGTCGGCAGTCATCACGCTAAGCACCACTTCGCGAGCCTGTTCCGGTGTCAGCGTCGACTGGGAAACCGGCTTAAGACGCCCGTTTATTTTCATGCTGGGCGGCATACCTGCGGTGATAAACAGGTCAGAAGCGCCCTTGTGAACCATCATCTTCAGTAAGGAGTTAAAATCCATGCTGTTTCCTGAGCTGTAATTAACGGAACATTTCTTTATTCATAGCCTTGGACCTGGCGTCAATTCGACTAATCAGGTTGCGAGCCACCAGGTCCTGCAAGTTCTGGTCGAGCGTCTGCATACCAACGGACTGGCCCGTCTGGATGGCTGAATACATCTGCGCTACCTTGTCCTCACGAATAAGGTTACGAATGGCCGGTGTGCCAATCATGATTTCGTGCGCAGCGATACGTCCGCCGCCGGTTTTCTTCAATAGTGTCTGCGAAATAACTGCGCGTAACGATTCAGACAGCATGGAGCGCACCATGGTTTTTTCTGCAGCCGGGAATACGTCGATAATACGGTCGATGGTCTTGGCCGCGGAACTGGTATGCAGGGTACCGAACACCAGGTGACCGGTTTCGGCTGCGGTCAGAGCAAGACGAATGGTTTCCAGATCACGCAATTCGCCGACCAGGATAATGTCCGGGTCTTCACGCAGCGCCGATCGTAATGCTTCGTTAAAACCGTGGGTGTCGCGGTGAACCTCACGTTGGTTGACGAGGCATTTTTTACTTTCATGCACGAATTCGATGGGATCCTCAATAGTAAGGATATGCTCGAACCGCTCATTGTTGACGTGATCCATCATCGCCGCCAACGTCGTTGACTTACCAGAACCGGTCGGGCCGGTCACCAGTACAATGCCGCGCGGCTGGTCGGCAATCTCCTTGAAGCCGGCCGGACAACCCAGTTCCTCAAGCGTCAGAATAGTCGAAGGAATTGTTCGAAAAACACCACCTGCACCACGGTTGTGGTTAAAAGCATTGACACGGAAGCGTGCCAAATTAGGGATTTCGAACGAGAAATCTGTCTCCAGGAACTCTTCGAAATCCTTACGCTGCTTATCGTTCATGATGTCGTAGATCAGGCTGTGGACAGTTTTGTGGTCCAGAGCCGGCACATTGACTCGGCGAATATCGCCATCGACGCGGATCATAGGTGGCAGACCCGCGGAAATATGCAGATCGGAGGCATTATTTTTGACGCTGAAGGCGAGTAACTCGGCAATATCCATGCGCTTTCCCTTTAGTAGTTCCGGGTTCCTTATCGTCAGCTGCGATCAGAACTTGACACTTTCACAGCCACAACAGCACCAGTGTACCTGCTCGTCGCCTGCAACAGCAGCGATCATAATAACTGCTTGAATCAGGCATTTATGATCCTGTATCGTTTCCGCCATGACACAGCAACGACTCGCCTTCATTGGCGCAGGTAACATGGCACGCAGCCTGGTGGGTGGCCTGATCGCAGACGGCTGGGATCCTGCCGTAATCGGCGTATCCGATCCCGATGCCCACCAACTCGGCGCTCTGACGGCCCACTTCAAGGTCAGTACCGATACGGACAACCGGGCGATACTGGCTGGACGGGATGTCGTAGTACTGGCCGTCAAACCCCAGATTCTGCGCGAAGTAGCGAGCGGCATCGCTGATCAAATACAACAATTGTGTCCATTGGTAATTTCTATAGCAGCCGGGGTACGCAGCAGCGACCTGGAGCGCTGGCTCGGTGGAAACTGTGCCGTTGTACGCTGCATGCCGAATACCCCGGCACTGGTGCAGACCGGCGCAACCGCACTGTTTGCGACCCGGAAAGTATCAAACGAGCAAAAAGACCTGGCCGAGAGCATTCTGAGAGCCGCCGGCCTCACAGTATGGGTTGATGATGAAGAACTTCTTGATGCGGTAACTGCATTATCCGGCAGTGGCCCGGCGTATTTTTTCCTGGTTATGGAGGCGCTTGAGGAAGCCGGCATCACACTCGGCCTCGGTCGCCAGACTTCCCGGTTGCTCACGCTGCAAACGGCACTCGGCGCTGCCAAAATGGCCCTGGAAAGTAACGACGATACAGCTGTCCTGCGCCAGCGGGTGACCTCGCCAGGCGGCACCACTGAACGCGCCCTCGAAGTTTTCGAAGACGGCAAGCTCAGGGCGCTGTTCGTTGACGCGTTAACCGCAGCGCGCGACCGGTCTCGCGAACTGGCAGATCAACTGGGGGGTGAATGATGGGCAGCAGCTACGTCACCAACCCCATCGAGTTTCTGATCAACACCCTGTTTGGGCTGTATATTCTACTGGTGATGCTGCGTTTTTTACTCGCAGTTGTACGTGCCGATTTCTATAACCCGGTCAGCCAGTTCATAGTCAAGGCCACCAATCCGCCACTGAAACCACTGCGCCGCATTCTACCCAGCGTTGGCAAACTGGATACCAGCACGTTGTTTCTAATGCTGGCGCTGCAGATGCTGTCCTTTACCCTGATCGCGTTACTGCGCGGCGGCTCCTTCTCCATTGGAGCGCTGCTGATACTCTCTGTTGCCGAACTGTTTTCGTTATTTCTTAATGTATTACTGTTCTCGATCCTTATCCAGGTCATTATCAGCTGGATCAATCCCGGCACCTACAATCCAGCCGTCTCACTGCTCTACAGCCTGACCGAACCAGTGCTAAGACCCTGTCGACGCCTGATCCCACCGATTTCAGGTATGGACTTGTCCCCCCTCGTAGCACTGATCGCTATCCAGCTGATCAAGTTGTTGCTGTTACCCCCCTTGTACGCACTAGCGCAGTAATACGGTGGGCTGGTATCGCTGGCAGCATGACACGCTGATGCTGGACATCCGCCTGCAGCCGCGCGCAAGCAAGGACGAAATTATTGGGGAATATGCCGGACGCCTGAAAATTCGCCTTGCGGCACCGCCAGTTGATGGCCAGGCTAACAAGAGCTTATTGAAATTTATGGCGAAAATTTGCCAGGTACCATCACGACAGGTCAGCCTCCTCGGCGGCGCGACCTGCCGCGACAAACTCATTGGAATCAACGCCCCCTGTCGCCTGCCGGAAGGCGTCACACCCCCTGAAACCTGATCGCCACCGCGACTTCCCGCATAACCTCCCGGCAGTAACTGGGCATTCGCTAACTTGTTCATAAATCGACTTAAAGCCTCGT
>JAOUCV010000241.1 GCA_029859555.1 Gammaproteobacteria bacterium | reverse complement strand
GAAGCTCGTCAACCTTTACTGGCACTCTATGAACAGGTATTCAATCACAAGGCATTCACCGGTCGCTCCGGTGGCATGTTCGGTTTTGAGGGACTCGGCTGCGTCTACTGGCATATGGTCTCCAAATTGCTACTGGCAGTACAGGAGAACTTCTTTGCTGCGCTGACACAGGGAGCGGATAAAGAAACCTGCCATCGACTGGGAACCCTCTACTACCGCATTCGCAAGGGAATTGGATTTAACAAAACGCCTGCTGAATACGGGGCCTTCCCGACAGACCCCTATTCTCATACACCCAAACACGCGGGTGCGCAGCAGCCCGGCATGACTGGCCAGGTCAAGGAAGAGGTATTGACCCGCTTCGGTGAACTGGGTGTACGCGTCAGCGGCGGTGCGGTTCAGTTCGAGCCGGGCATGCTGCGGGCTCGCGAGTTTGTCACCAGCCCGCAAGCCTTTCGCTTCCTGGACATCGAGGGGCAGTGGCAGGAACTGACCGTGCCGAAATCAGGACTGGCTTTTACCTGGTGCCAGGTGCCACTCGTTTATCGCCTGGATGATTCCGTTAAAGCGGCACTGACCGTTCATCTTGATGATGGCAGCCAGCAAACCCTCGAGGAACTGGTGCTGCCAGCCGGGTTAAGCACCGAACTGTTCATGCGCAGCGGTCGTATCCTGCGGATCGAGCTGGTGCTGGGAAGCAGCCAGCTGTTTTCTGAATAGACCAAAGCAACGGAGGGATCAAGAAATCACGGGCGATTGGTGACGACACACTGACAGCTGTTGATGTCGGATTTTTTGCATCCGTGAGTTCAAACAACAAGTTACGTAACAACAGTCCAATGCAGCGTGGGTTTGCACGCGCTGCATCAGCAAGCTGTAAGTTATCGGGAGGATAACTGCTCCAGGACCATTTAGACAGATGGTCTGATATCAAACCTCACGTAAAAAGTGGCTCAGCAGCCCGTCAAGGCCGACGATCAGCAACCCGGACCCTGGCGTCCAAACGCTACACGCAATCAGCATCACACCTGGAAATGCTGACAGCCTGTGCCGCAATCAAAAAAACCCTCATGGGAATAATTTATGAATGCAAAACATTACACCACTGCACCCGAGGACAGAATTCCGCTGGGCCAGAAAATTGCTTTTGGGGCCGGAATGCTGGGCAACCAGATGTTTCCCGCCTCCTTGTCAATTTTTATGGTCGTTTTGGTAAAGGGTCTGGGGATGGACCCAATGCTGTGGGGGTTGCTGTTTTTCCTTCCCCGGCTATTTGATGCGCTCACCGACCCGATAATGGGTTTTATTACCGACAACACACAATCGCGCTGGGGACGCCGGCGGCCTTACATTTTTATCGGGGCGATTATCGCCGGTGTTAGTTTTATCGTCATGTGGCAAGTTTATCCCGAGAATTCGGAGACCTACAATTTCACCTACTTTCTCATAACTTCACTGGTGTTTTACCTTGGAATGACCATATTTTCGACGCCCTATGTAGCGATGGGTTACGAGATGAGTAATGATTTTCATGAGCGCACCAGGCTGATGGCGGTGGCACAGTGGATCGGGCAATGGGCCTGGGTGATCGTGCCCTGGTTCTGGGTTTTGATTTACGATCCCGAAGTTTATGCCACGCCCGATGCCGGTGCCCGGGAGCTTGCCGTTTGGGTGGGCATTTTCTGCCTTGGCCTGGCCATAGTGCCTGCCCTGTTTTGCAAAAGCCCGCCTGTCGATCCCGCAACCATGGTGGAATTATCGCGTAAAAAAATCGGTGAAAACGTGGCTAGTCTTTTCAAGGGCTTTGTCGATACGTTCAAGTGCAAACCTTTTCGAAAACTCTGCATTGCAACCTTTCTTGTTTTCAATGCGTTCAATACCGTAGCGGGATTTTCCTGGTTTATCATCGTTTATTACATGAACCAGGGTGACCCTGGTGTTGCAGGTACCTGGCCAGCCTGGTTTGGCACCCTCAGTGCACTGTCAACCTGCTTTCTGGTTATCCCGATTGTCACTTACATGTCGCAGAAAATCGGCAAGAAAAATACTTTTCTTGTGTCCCAATCAATTTCTATTGTGGGTTATTCGATGTTTTGGTGGTGCTTTCAGCCTGACAACCCTCTTATGATGTTTTTACCATTGCCATTTTTTGCCTTTGGTATCGGCGGATTATTCACACTGATGATGTCCATGACGGCGGATGTTTGCGACCTGGATGAACTCAATACCGGGTCACGTCGCGAAGGCACGTTCGCCGCGATCTATTGGTGGATGGTGAAATTCGGCTTTGCAATTGCAGGTTTGATGAGTGGCCTGATACTCAAGCTCGTGGGCTTCGACCAGGACGTCGCCATCCAAACCCCTGAAGCGCTGGAAGGACTCCGGCTTGCCTATATCCTGGTCCCTGTTACCGGTACGCTGATCGCCATGGCAGTTATGAAGAGTTATGACGTTTCTGAAGAAAAAGCCCACGAAATCCGCTTGCAACTGGAAGACCGCAGGGGTGCGAGAGCTGCCGCCTGAAAAACAAACTGATGACGACCACTGGCATCCTGGAGCGACCTTATCGGGGAAATTCGAAGTTCACTTGCGCGCCAAAGGATTTCTTCATTGCTGTAATCGGGACGGGCCTGGCTATTAATGGCCCGCCCCGATCCAGACAGGGAAAACTGATGACACCCGCTTGTTTGTGTCAGATCATGAGGAATTCTCTGCAGAAAACCCGGAATAACCAGCCTGCCATGAGAACAACCAGAAACCATGCTAGGCTGGCTTTTACAGGTCAAATACAATGAAGGGGACGACCACTGCAGGACAGTCCCTCCACTCAATCAAGCACGCCCCTGCCCCGTCACATATGCCGACATGAATCACTGGTACGCCATCCATACCAAAGCCCGGCAAGAGGCACTTGCCGCGGAGCACCTGTGTCGCCAGACATTCGAGGTCTATCTGCCCAGTATCAAGCAGGTCCACCGCTATCGCGGCCAGTGGCGAGACAGTATCGAACCCCTGTTCCCGCGCTATCTTTTTATCCGGCTTAACCTGGGCGAGGAAAACATCGCGCCGATCCGCTCCACCCGCGGCGTCGCCAGGCTGGTCAGTTTCAGCGGCCGACCGGCCATGGTTCCTGGCACCTTCATTGATGCCCTCACCCAGGCGTCAGATCCGCACACCGGGCTACTGTATCCCGAAAAAGACCTCTTTGAAGCCGGCGCCACCGTTACCATTATGGACGGCCCATTGCATGGGCTGGAGGCAATTTTCAAGGTACATGATGGCGAACAACGTTCAATTATCCTGCTGAACATCCTTGGCAAGACCCAGCAAGTCTCGATCGACAGGGATCATCTCGTATCTGCTCAGCACAACCAAGGTATAAGGAAAGCGCGAACCTAACAAAAGCAGCAGTATAAATAAGACACGGATCGGTAACCACCAGCAGCTTTTTAATATCCTTTTGTTTTTCAAGGCGCGTCATAAAATCGGGATAAGCCGACTTTTCGAGACTATAGTGTTAACTCATTTTATTCCGAAATAGAAGATATCCATAATATTTCATCATATAGTCGTGAGCAATCTTCACTTATTGCCGAGTCCGTTCTGTATGATTTTCAAAGACAGCCAGACAACCATTTCATCCAGGTCTCCCGGATGCGTTTATCAAATACATCGTGGTGCTTGCAATTAACCTTATGGAATTTTGTCGAGGTCGGCAATAATTCATCCCAACCTTCCAAAGAACCCTCTTCAGACACGACAAATAATGTTTCTCCGTTATATGGTTTTGCCTGGTAGCTTCTGGCCAATCGACTGGCTTTTACAAAGTAAAAATCTTTTCTATGCTTAGCGGACTTCGTATTGAATAGTCGTGATATAAAGCTTTTCTTACGAAATCCCTGATTGACAAGATAGTAGTTCAGCCTTTCTTTCAGCCAGCGCAAAGATCCGAATAATAGCTTCCTGGTGGTTACTCGGGGGAAATGATACTTTAATGGACTTGCATCCAACAGAAACAGTAGTTCTATAATCTCTCCAGATGCCTGTAACTGTTGCGCAATTTCCAGGGCTATCATTCCCCCCAGGGAATAACCGGCTAAACGATAGGGGCCTGATGGTTGAATCTGTTTAATAGCTTTTAGATACTGCAGTGC
>JAOUCV010000021.1 GCA_029859555.1 Gammaproteobacteria bacterium | reverse complement strand
CTGGCTGGCCGATGGCGGAGGCTTTTGTAATAATAAACAAATATTGATATATAAACAGAAAATTTTAATAATTACTTATGGATTAGCGCCCCAGGGGGGGGGCAGTCATGAATATCACTTTCCGCCAGTTACAGATTTTTGAAGCGGTGGCACGCAACCTGAGTTTTACCCGCGCCTCGGAAGAACTGCACCTGACTCAACCTGCCGTGTCCATGCAGATCAAGCAGCTGGAGCAGTCCGTGGGGCTACCGTTGTTTGAGCAGCTGGGCAAAAAGATTTTTCTTACCGATGCCGGGCGCGAGTTCAGCCGCTACGCTTCCGCCATAGCCACACAGCTTGAAGAGCTGGAACAGGTGGTAGACGAAATGAAGGGGCTGCAGCGAGGTCGTCTGACCATTGCCGTTGCCAGTACCGCCAACTATTTTGCGCCACGCCTGCTGGCAACGTTTTGTCAGCTCCACGGGGATGTCACTGTCAGCCTGGATGTTACCAATCGCGAACAGCTGCTACAGGGGCTGGTTGAGAACCGTAACGACCTGGTGATTATGGGGCAACCGCCGGACGACATGGAACTGGTCGCGGAGCGTTTTCTGGAGAATCCGCTGGTGGTGATTGCACCGCCGGATCATCTGCTGGCAAAAAAGAAAAACATACCGCTGCAGCGGCTGCTGGAAGAAACCTTCCTGGTGCGTGAACAGGGTTCCGGGACGCGTTCGGCAGTAGAACGTTTTTTTAGTGCAAACCAGATTGCACTGTCAACGCCGATGGAAATGAGCAGTAACGAAGCGATCAAGCAAGGTGTTGAAGCCGGACTGGGGCTGGGGATTGTTTCCGTGCACACGCTGGGGATGGAGCTGGCGCTGCAGCGGCTGGTGATACTGGATGTGGCGAAGATGCCGATCATGCGTTACTGGTATATCGTGCACCGCAGTGGCAAGCGGCTGTCACTGGTAGCGCAGGGTTTTCAGAAGTTTGTAAAGGAAGAGTCCAGGCGGGTGCTGAAGCTGCCTTTTGTCTGAGCCTGCTTGCAGCTGCCACAAAAATCGAGCATCTCGTGCGCGATTGCGATTGTCCGGCTGACCCCGAAAGAGAATCTTTTCTACGGCTTTATATTCAAGGCAGCGCGAATCTTCGCGGTGACTTGCAGTGCCTTGTCGGTATCGTCGGCAAGGCAGTTGATATGTCCCATCTTGCGGCCGGGTCGTGCCTCGCGCTTGCCGTACAGATGCAGGTGTGCGCCCGGCTGGTTCAGTACATGCTGCCAGGCAGGATCACCGTCGTTCCAGATATCACCCATCAGGTTGGTCATTACCACGGCGGAGAGCAGCCGGGTGTCACTGGGTGCGAGGCCGCACATCATGCGTACCTGTTGTTCAAATTGCGAAGTTGCACAGGCGTCGACGGTGTAATGACCGCTGTTATGCGGGCGTGGCGCCATTTCATTAATGAGCAGTTCGCCCTGCCGGGTGCAGAAAAACTCGACGGCAAGTACGCCGCAATAATTCATCGCATCGGCAAGTTTGCGCGCCATCTCAATGGCCGTGTCGGTAATGCTGGCCGTGGCAGCGCACGGCACAATGGTGGTCTCGAGAATGCCGTTTACATGGCGGTTTTCGCCGACCGGGTAGACCGCAGTCAGTCCATCGATATTACGTACCAGAACCACTGATATCTCGCGTTCCAGTTCAAGCATTTCCTCCAGCACGCAGGGGGTGCCGCCCATTTGCAGGAAGGCCGCGCGGGCCTCATCAGCGTTGCCGACCTGCTGCTGACCCTTGCCGTCATAACCCATGGAAGCTGTTTTGAGTAACAGGGGCGGCTGCAGGGCAGCGATGTTCTCTGCAATATCTGCTGCCTCGTAGATGGCGGCAAACGGTGCGGTTGCCAGTCCCTGTTGCTGGATAAAGGTTTTTTCCTCGATACGATTTTGTGCAATGCGTACCGCATCAGTCGCGGGCCTTACCGGGGCGAATTGCTCAAGGAATTCCACGCTTTCAGCCGGTATATTTTCAAACTCGGTGGTGATGGCGGCGCACTCATCGCCCAGCATCTGCAGGGCGGCGCGGTCACGGTAGTCAGCCTTGATATGCTGCTCGGCTATCTGGCCGGCGGGGCTGTGCGGGTCAGGGTCGAGTACCACTACCCGGTAACCCATGCTGTGGGCGGCCAGCGTGAACATGCGGCCCAGCTGTCCGCCACCCAGTACACCGAGGCTGGAATCCGGAAGAATCATGATTGCGGGGGCAGCTCCATGTTATGAACCATCTGTTGCTGGTCCTTGCGAAACTGATCAAGTTGCGTGGCGAGGCTTGCGTCTGTGATGGCAAGCATACCGATGGCATACAGGGCGGCATTGGCTGATCCTGCCTCGCCAATCGCAAAGGTGGCGACTGGGACGCCCCTGGGCATCTGCACAATCGACAAAAGCGAGTCCATGCCTTTCAGGTAGCGCGACGGCACCGGCACGCCAAGCACCGGCAAGGTGGTCCTGGCAGCCAGCATACCGGGCAGGTGTGCGGCACCACCGGCACCGGCGATGATGCAGGCCAGGCCGCGTTCACGAGCGCTGTCAGCGTATTCAAACAGCAAGCCGGGAGTGCGGTGGGCGGATACCACCCGGGACTCAAAAGATACGCCAAACTGTTCCAGCATATCTGCGGCATGGCGCATGACATCCCAGTCACTGTTGCTGCCCATGACCAGTCCAATGCGAGGTTTATCACTCATGATGCTGTTCGGCTGTTGTGAAAATGGAAGCAGTACATTCTAGCATTATTCTGCCGTTTTTCTATTATTTGGCGGGCCTTTGTGCGGCATCATCAGGCCGTTGCCATCGGCGGAATCCTGGTCCTGGACGGCCCGGCTGCTGCAGCTGGAGTGCCATGGTTTTGCTGGATCCGGGTTAGTCGGCGATCAGGCATGATCTGCCCGGGTGTCGCTGCTAGCGAATCCGGTGCGATGTTATTGCTGTACAATGCGGGCTTTACCCGTGCCGGAGCCCTGAATGCTGGAAACCCTCTATGAATCAACCCTGAAGAGCCTGCCGCTGCTGGCGCGCGGCAAGGTGCGCGATGTCTACGGGGTCGGTGATGACTATCTTCTGATGGTTACGACTGACCGTCTGTCTGCCTTCGATGTCGTCCTGCCTGACCCGATACCGGGCAAGGGCGCGGTGCTGACGGCGGTGTCTGATTTCTGGTTCCGGCGGACGCAGGATATTATTGCCAACCACCTGACTGATCTGACGCTCGCCGAAGTATTGCCGGACCAACGTGAGCGCGCTGAAGTCGAGGGTCGTGCGATTGTCACTAAAAAACTCAGGGCGCTGCCGGTGGAGGCAATCGTGCGCGGTTACCTGATAGGTTCCGGCTGGAAGGATTATCAGCAAACCGGGAAGGTGTGCGGCATTCAGCTACCTGCCGGTTTGCAGATGGCAGACAAATTGCCTGAGGCTGTTTTTACCCCGTCAACCAAGGCAGACGCCGGTGATCATGATGAAAATATTGATTTTGAAAAAACCCGCAAGCTGCTGGGTGATGCACTGGCACAACAGGTACGTGATGTCAGCCTGAAAATTTACAGCAGTTGCGCGGCCTATGCGCTGCAGCGTGGCATTATTATCGCAGACACCAAGTTTGAGTTTGGCCTGGATAGTGATGACCGGCTGGTATTGATAGATGAAGTGCTGACACCCGATTCGTCGCGCTTCTGGCCGGCGGCATCCTATCAGCCGGGAAGCAGTCCGGCGAGTTTTGACAAGCAGTTTGTGCGGGATTATCTGGAAACACTGGACTGGGACAAGACCCCTCCAGGACCTGCTTTGCCGGCAGACGTGATAGAAAAAACCGCTGAAAAATACCGTGAGGCGCAGACGCGTCTCACCGGTTGAATCACAGGAGAGACATTATGTACGGGTTTGATATTTCACTGTCCGGCAACATCGACGACATCAGAAGCCGGGTTGTAGAGGAGTTGCAGAAGGTCGGTTTTGGCGTGCTTACCGAAATTGACGTGGCGGCGACACTGAAGAAAAAGATCGACGTTGATCGCCGCCCATACCTCATCCTGGGGGCCTGTAATCCGAAGCTGGCCAACCAGGCAATCAATGCCGATCCTGACATCGGTTTGCTGTTGCCCTGTAATGTGGTGTTGCGTGAAGAGCAGGATGGTTCCATTACGGTTGCCTTTATGGACCCGGCTGCCGTGCTCGGGCTGGTCGATAAGCCGGGTGTTGAGCAGCTGGCCGGAGAAGTGCGCGCTCTGCTGGAAAGCGTGCGGGATGCCCTGAAGCCCTGACTGGACGGATACAAAATCGATCGCGGACACGGTCCGCTCCTGCAGGTGGTTGTTTCAATTATTGGCTATTTTAATACCTGTAGGAGCGGGCCGTGTCCGCGATCAGCCGGGCAATAGCAATCGTGCACGAGATGCCCTCGCAGGAGGGTTTTCCAGGCGATTTTGTTTATACGGGACAAGCCACTGCGTCGTTACCGGATTTCGACTATCATGGGTTATGAAGTTGTAGCGGGCGTATCCATGACATTGCCAAGACTTTCTGTAAAGTTTGATACCAGTGCTGAACCACTGCACAAGCGTGCGCCGTCGCATGACGAACACGGCAAGCCGCTATGTGATTTCATGATGTTGATTCCCGGACTGCGCGACAAGCCAAAACATATTATCGATGACACTATTCAGGATATGCATATTGTGTTGACGCATTTCAGTCATGTGGTGATGTTTGCCGAATTCAATCTGAAGCTGAATCTCCTGTGGGTATCGATCCGCTCGATTCAGGGTCTTCGTCTCGAAATTGCCAGTGCTATCCAGGAGCAGGTGCCCGGGGCAAAGCTGGTTTCCCATATCTAGATGGTGCATCCGCAAGCGGCAGTGCTGATCCTGCAGGGGCTGTCTGGCGCCCTGTTTGGTGCCTTGCTGTTTTATCTGCTGGGTTCGTTACTGCTGCGCCGCTGGGTGCGTATCAATGTTTACCAGTTGTCCCTGTCGATGGCAGTCGCCTTCCTGGTAGCGATTGTCTGCGAAGTCTATCTCGGTAAACTCTATTACCTCGTGACCGGTGAGCCGCTCTGGCAATACCGGGTGTGGGCGATTCACGAGGGTTATACCTCGGCACTGAATTTTATTATCTGGCCGGTATATGGTTATTACGTCTATTTCGTGCACCTTGTACTGCACGAGAAAGATATCGTTATTCGGCCGCGCTGGCTGAAAGGGCTGGCCTCGGGGTTTGATGGTCCGCTGCTGGAAATACTGGCGAACGGTTTCTTCCTGTTGTTTTACGGCACATTTTATTTTTATTACCTGCCGGATGATATGCGTCACTTTACCTCTGTGCAGGTGGTTCCCCTGTACATGGTCATGGGCGTGATTCTTTCCCTGTTGCTGGACTATCTGCACGACAAGCCGCAACGCTGGTTGTATCCGGCCGGCTTTTACCTGGCCGGTGTGGGGTTTGTACTGGCGGGGTAGATGGTTGGCGTGAGTGCGGGCAGCTGTCTGCGATCAGCCCCGGCTGTTTTGTCTAAATCGTCTGCGCATAATAATTTTTCAAAAAGTCATCAAAGGAGCCATGCTCTTCTGCTTCAATGGCATGTTGCTTGTCGAGTGATTCCCTGACGCTGCGGTTGAAGTCCTCAAACTGTGCCGCGTCATGTTTCATGTTCAGGAAATACTGTTGATGTTGCTTTGACATGCGCTGGGCATAATGGAAATAGCCTTCCTTGTGTTCGCGCATGCCGGCCAGTACCTGTGCCGAGAGCGTTTTTTCCGGATCCGCTACGGCGGCCTGTTGTTGTTGCAGGGCGTCTCTGTAGTTGCTGTGCGCTGTATTGTCGTCGAAGCTGTCGGCAAAACTTTCCATTGCATTGCATAATTCGCCAGCCCACTGTTGCAGGGGCAGTGTGTCGCCATTGTGTTGCAGCTGCAGGCCGGGTTCGCGACCATGGTAGGCTACTGCATCAAGGTTGTAATCAATCTCGCTGCGTTCCTGCGGACTGATGGCCGGGCTGTCATGCAGCAGGCAAAAGGCCATGAAGGTTTCAATAAAACGGCACTGGGTTTCGCTAATGCCCCGCGGATCAAAAATATTGATATCCAGTGAACGTAACTCGACGTAGCGTACGCCGCGCCGCCGTAATGCCAGTGTCGGCTTTTCGTTGGCTTGCGGTACCTGTTTGGGACGCACGGAACTGTAATACTCATTTTCAATTTGCAGCATGTTGGCATTTAACTGACGGTAACTGCCATCGACCTTGACGCCGATTTCCTCAAAACGTGATGACGGTGTCTCGATCGCCTTGCTGAGGCTGCTGACATAGGTATCAAGGTTGTCGTAGCTGGCCTTGAAGCCCACCTCGTTTTCGAGGCTGTTCTGGTAGCCGATGTCACACATGCGCAGCGAGGTGCCGTACGGACTGTAGTAGGTATTCTCGTTGAATTCCTGCAAGCTGGTTTGCTTGCCGGCGAGAAATGACTTGCAGATAGCCGGGGAGGCGCCGAACAGGTATGGCACCAGCCAGCCAAAGCGCTGTAAATTGCGGATCAGTGCGAAGTATTTTTCGGATATAAACGCCTGCAAGGGGCCGGTGTCTTGCTCGATTTGCTGAAACGCGTGCCAGAAATCTTCGGAGAATGAATAGTTATAGTGCACCCCGGCAATAACCTGCATGGTGCGTCCGTAACGGTAGCCAAGCCCGCGCCGGTAAACGGTCTTCATGGTGCCGATGTTGGAGGTGCCGTAGCGGGCGATGGGGATACTGTCTCCACCCGCGACCACACACGGCATACTGGAGGACCATAGCAGTTCCCCCTCAAGTTGCAGGTAGACGAAATGTTGCAGGTCGCGCAGGTAGTCCAGCGCTGCCGTGGCGCTGCCCATGGGGGGTGTGATGAATTCCAGCAATGCCTCGGAGTAGTCCGTGGTGATCCACGGATGCAGCAGTGCCGAGCCAAGGGCGGCGGGATGGGGTGTTTGCGCAATGCTGCCGTCTGGCGCCACGCGCAGGCTTTCTTTCTCCAATCCGAGCAGTCCGCCTTTCAGCGGGGCGGCTCCAGCGGCTTTGGTTAGCGCAGAAAGTCGTTGTTTTGCATGTAGATACAACAGGATGTCCTGATAGCTTGTGGTTGACAGCCTCAGAATGATACTGTTTCATCCCCCTTGAGGTGTATATATTTATAACTTATTGTTATGTTATATAAAAAAACTTAATCGTCACGGTACACCTGAATGCCTGCCAGAAACAGAAAACTGAAAATTGCTGATATCAAGGTCTCCTGCGGTAGTTGCAGCCTGTCCGAGCTTTGCCTGCCGCATGGTATGACCCATGATGACATGGATGAGCTCGACAAGATCGTCAAGCGCCAGCAACCCTTCCAGCCGGGGCAGCACATCTTTCGCGCCGGCGACCCTGGTCATGCACTGTTTGCTGTGCGTTCCGGGGCACTGAAATCCTATTGCACGACTCAAGACGGCGATGAACAGGTTGTTGGTTTTACCCTGCCGGGAGAAGTGGTCGGGCTGGATGGCATGAGTGATGGCAATTATGCGAGCAGCTCGGTGGTACTGGAGACCGCCAGTGTCTGTGAGTTGCCCTATGACAGCCTGGAAGACATGTGTCACTCATTGTCAGGCCTGAATCGCCAGATGATGCGGATAGTCAGCAAGGAAGTCGCGGCGGACCAGGCCATGTTACTGTTGCTGGGCAAGCGTACCGCGGAAGAACGACTGGCCGACTTTCTGCTGGGCCTGTCGGCGCGTTATCATTCACGCGGACTTTCCGCCAGCGAGTTCAATCTGCCGATGTCGCGCCAGGACATCGGCAATTACCTTGGCCTGGCGATTGAGACAGTCAGTCGCCTGTTTGCCACTTTCCAGAAGAACCGCTTGTTGACCGTGAATCGCCGACAGATCATTTTGACCGACATGCGAAAATTGCGTGCCATGGTCGAAGGTTGCGCTGGCAGCAAGAACTAGTCCCTTACCGGACTTCCTGCACTACGGTGGCAGGTTGATCGTGGACAAGGCCCGCTGCTGTATTTGATAGCCCCTCTCAGATGACCCGGGAAAAGCGTGAGTGGTCGTTGCCGCTGCGCAGGTAGCGGTCGAATACCATGCAAATGTTGCGTACCAGCAGTCGACCGGCTGGCAATACCCGCAGTATGTCATCTTCCAGCAGTAACAGGCCGTCTGCCTGCATGGTCTGCAGGTCCTCCAGTTCCCGTATGAAGTGGCTGTAGAAATCGAAATGCCACTTGCTTTCCAGTGCCTTGATGTCCAGCACGAAGTTGCACATCAGGCGGGTAATGACATCGCGGCGCAACAGATCGTCAGGTTCCAGCTCGATACCGCGTTCCAGGGGAAGTTTGCCGGCATCCAGTAACTCGTAGTATTCATCCAGTTTGCGCACGTTCTGGCTGTAGTTGTCACAAACATGCCCGATAGCAGACATCCCCACGCTGACCAGGTCGCAGTCCACATGCGTTGAATAGCCCTGGAAATTGCGCTGCAGACTGCCGTTTTTCTGCGCAATGGTGAGTTCGTCATCCGGTTTCGCAAAGTGATCCATGCCGATGTAGACGTAGCCGGCACCGGTCAGATGTTCGATTGTATGCTGCAGCAATGCGAGTTTCTCATCAGCTGAAGGCAGTTCAGCCTCATCAATGCGTCGTTGTGGCTTGAATCGTTCCGGCAAGTGCGCATAGTTGTAGGCTGCGATGCGGTCCGGGTTCATTTCTATCACGGCGTCCAGCGTCTGCTCGAAACTTGCGACTGTCTGCAAGGGCAGGCCGTACATCAGGTCCATGTTGATGGACTTGAATCCCAGTTCGCGTGCCTGCTCGGTAATTTTCTGCGTCAGTTCCCGGCTTTGCTTGCGATTAACCGCTTTCTGCACCTTGTCGTTGACATCCTGTACGCCGAGGCTGATGCGATTGAATCCAGACTCTCGCAGTACCTTTAACTTATCGGCATCAACCGAGCGTGGATCTATTTCGATAGAATATTCACCACTGTCATCGCTGAGCAGCGGGAAGTGCCGGGCAATGCAATCCATCAGTTTGCGAATCTGGTCGTTGTCGAGAAAGGTTGGTGTGCCGCCACCCCAGTGCAGTTGCTCGACGATACGGTCGTCATCAAACAGCAGCCCTTGCAGGGCGATTTCCCTGCACAGGTATTCGAGGTACTCGTCGGCGCGCTGGTGGTTCTTGGTGACGACCTTGGTACAGGCGCAGTAATAGCACACCGTGTCGCAAAACGGGATATGACAGTACAGTGATAGCGGGCGCGGAATCGGATCTTCGTTACTGTGGCATGCCCACTTGCGGTAGTCCCGCTCAATAATCCCGGTGTGGAACTGCGCTGCTGTGGGATAGGACGTATAGCGCGGCCCAGTCTGATCGTAACGTTTGATCAAATCAATATCGAAAACAATATGCTGGGCCATCGCGTTTTAAAAAGAATTATGTATTTGTCAGGCTGTGATTCTGCTTCGGATGAAGTAAAAATGAATTGATGTGGATCAACTACGGCACAGTTATGCCTCGCTGATGCGTTTTTCTGCAGTAATGACCTGCTCTTTCACAGGAATCAGATAATTATGATTTACTGATATCGGATCAATATCCTGCTGTACCGGCCACTCTGTCAGTCCGGGAAAACCTGGCGGTTCCGGTCCGCAGATACTGACGTATTCCCGCTATTGTTTGCAGGCAATAATTGCCATGCGCAGCATTTCCATGGCCGCTGCATCAGTCTGTCGTAAACTGCGCCTGTGCCCTGACCAGGACAGGACGGGACAGGATCATTGCACTTTTCAGCGGGTGCCTGTTGATCCTCGTCAAGAAGATGTTAAAAAGTCGGACAAAATTACCGGATAGTTCTGGTTCTTCAGAACCCGCGCGTGCCAACATATCAGCAATGGAAAATACTGCTGCAGAGAGTCATCAGGGGATAACCTCCAGCGAGGCAGCAGTGCGTCTACTGGAGTCCGGACCCAATGAGTTGCCTGAACGCAAGCCGCCAGGTTTGCCGCGAATTTTCCTGAGCCAGTTTAAAAGCCCCTTTATATATGTCCTGTTTGCCGCGGCCGTGGTCTCCTGGGCCCTTGGGCAGACGATCAACAGTTTTTTTATTTTCGTGGTGCTGTTGATCAATGCCTTGATCGGGACCATCCAGGAATATTCTGCAGAACGGGCGGCGGCCGCGCTCAGGAAGATGGTGCCGTTTCGCGCAACCGTTGTGCGTGACGGCAAGGCAATGATTATCAACACCGCCGATATCGTCTGCGGTGATTATGTATTGCTGGCCTCCGGCGACCGGGTGCCGGCGGATATTCGCATGTCTGCAGCACAGGACCTGCTGGTCGATGAGTCCATGCTCACCGGGGAATCCATGGCGACGGTCAAGGATGACAGTGTCAGGATGCCCGATGATGCGCCGCTGGGTGATCGCTCCGATGTCTGTTTTGCCGGTACCGTTATTATGAGCGGGCGCGGTGCAGGCGCAGTTTTTGCGACCGGTGCTATTACCGAAATTGGCAAGATCGCTGCTGATTTCGGTGCGGATGATGAGGTTAAACCACCCCTGCTGCAGCGTGTCGAGCAGTTCACGCTGCGGATCACCTACGGCATTCTCATCATGGTGGCGCTGATATTCCTGATTACCGTGATGCGCGGCGATGATCTGGCCGCGGTGTTCATGCTGGGTGTTGCACTGGCGGTGTCGGCCATACCCGAAGGCTTGCCGGCGGCAATGACAGTGGCACTGGCTATCGGCATGCGCCGCATGGCGCATCACAGTGTCATTATCCGTCGCCTGCTGGCCGTTGAGTCACTGGGATCCTGTACCTATATAGCTTCAGACAAAACCGGCACCCTGACGGTTAACGAAATGACAGTCCGGCGCATTGTCCTGCAGGATGGCTCAGCCTTTGATATAAGTGGTGAAGGGCTTGATCTTCACGGGCAGGTTACACCGCAGCCAGCTAGCGGGCACAAGCAGCGGCTTGACCTGCTGTGTCACGCCGGTCTGTTGGCGAACGAGGCAGAACTCGAACGTGGCGAGGATGGCTGGAGCGGACAGGGCGACGGTGTCGATGTGGCTCTGCTGGTACTGGCGAGGAAGTTTGGCCTGCAATATGAGCGCGAACGCAGAGTCTGCCAGCAGCTGGGCAGTATTCCATACGAGTCAGCGAACGCCTATTCAGCCAGCGTTAATCGTTATGCAGGTGGCTACGAGATTTTCCTGAAGGGAAGTGTCGAGCGTTTACTGGCGATGTGCAGTTGTGCGCATGGCGAGGATGCAAGTGCATTCCAGCGTATCGGGGAGCAGGCGAATGCGCTGGCGAAATCCGGTTACCGGGTGCTGGCACTGGCGCACCGGCGAGTTGAGATCGTGCCGGCAGAGCTGGATGAGTTTCTGAACGACCTCGAATTTATCGGCATGGTGGCTATGATCGACCCGTTGCGACCGGAAGCGATAACGGCCGTGCAGGATTGCAAGGATGCGCGCATCAAGGTTGCCATGATCACCGGTGACCACCCGCAGACGGCCCGGGCACTGGCGCTGCAGCTGGGGCTTGCTGATGAATCGATGGAGCCGGTGACTGGCTCGCAAATCAGGCAGGCAACGGCTTCCGGACCAGCGGCAATGCGGCAGTTGATCAACAGCACGCGAGTGTTTGCACGTATTGAACCGCATCAGAAAAAGCAGATTGTCGAACAGCTGATCGAGGAGGGTGAGTTTGTTGCGGTGACGGGTGACGGTGTCAATGATGCACCGGCCCTGAGCCAGGCGCATGTCGGCATTGCAATGGGGATGCGCGGCACCGATGTGGCGCGTGAAAGTGCCGATATTATTATTACCGACGACAATTTTTCTTCAATTGTTGAAGGTATCAAGCAAGGCCGCATTGTCTACAGTAATATCCGCAAGGTGATTTTCCTGTTGATTTCGACCGGCGCCGCTGAAATTGCGTTGATCCTGTTTTCGTTAATGTTTGGTTTGCCATTGCCACTGTTCCCGTTGCAGCTGTTGTGGCTGAACCTGGTCACCAACGGTGTGCAGCACATTGCGCTGGTGATGGAGCCTGAGGAAGGCCACGAACTCAAACGCCCGCCACGTGCGCCGAATGAACCGATCTTTAATCGTCTGATGATTGAAAGGGTGCTGCTGAATGCGGTGGTGATGGGGTGCCTGGCTTTTGCTGTTTTTTCATGGCAGCTGAATAATGGTGTACCGGAGTCGGCCGCCCGTAACATGACATTACTGCTGATGGTGCTGTTTGAAAATGTACACGTTCTCAACAGCCGCTCGGAGACGCTTTCGGTGTTTCGACAGGGTGTCTTCAGTAACCGTTTCCTGGTGGTGGCAATATTTTGTGCGCAGGCCATTCATATTGGCGCGATGTACACCCCCGGCTTGCGTGAGATACTGCAGCTTGAGCCGGTGACGCTTCACCAGTGGATGCAGTTGCTGGTGGTCGCGCTGTTGCTGATCGTGGTGGATGAGTTGCACAAGTACTGGCGCTCACGGCAAGCCGGCGTACAGGCCGGATCAGCTGCATAGCGCCGTAACCCTGCAGGATGGACGTCCTCGCTGCTGCTGGCAGGCAAGTGATTCCATGGTGCTGAGCTATGATTGGGGATGAGATCTAGGTCAGAATACCCTGTGGACCTGTGCATGCGTAGCCAAATATTTTTTAAATGACATCATTTAAGTAAGTGAGTCTGCGTTAATCGATGCCGCAAGCATGATTGACACACAATGGTATGTATAGCGGAAATAACTGGAGCATATTTTATAAATAAATATGCTTTGACAGCACTTGTTCTGGGGTAGCATAGCTGCAGGATTTTCAGAGGAAAATGCATAATGAGAATAGCCACAGTATTTGCATCGATCACGCTTTTATTTACATTGCAACCTGCATACAGTGCGGAAGCAGCCGCTGAAACCCGCAGCGAGGTCAACTCTCCCGATAGCGATGACCGTCAACTGGTCGCGATGCCCGACGAGGTGCGCCAGCTTATGCGCAAAGACATGCTCGACCATCTCTCGGCAATCAACGAAATCATGACTCTTCTTGCAGAGGACAACCTTGATGCAGCTGCAGATGTTGCTGAAACCAGGATGGGCAAAAGCTCAATGGGCAAGCATCGCGCAACCGGTACGGGGCCAGGCAGGTTTATGCCTGTTGAGATGCGAAACATTGGCTGGGGTATGCATGAGTCGGCAAGCAAGCTTTCCCGGGAGGCCCGGGATGGCAATCTGAGGGGAGCATACAGTGCCCTGCAAAAGGTCACCGCCTCTTGTGTCGCATGTCATTACAGTTATCGCACACGATGATCTGTAAAAGTGTTGTTATGGCGGTACCCGGGAATACAGGTGGAATGATTTTCCCGCAAGGTAGCCAGGTTAACGGACTGTCCTTTTCAGGGCGTTCAAATTATCATGTCTGCTCAGGATAACCACAGGAGGCTGGATTATGTCTGTAGAACGAACACTATTCGCTTTTGGAGGAATTATGGTGATGCTCACATCATTGCTGGCCCTGTTCCATCATCCAAACTGGACCTGGGTTACCCTTTTTATCGGGTTTAACTGTTTTCAAAGTTCATTTACCGGCTTCTGCCCGCCAAGCTGGTTAATGAAAAAATTTGGAATGAAAACCGAAGCTGAGTTGGCACTGGAAAATGGATAAGGCGCTTTACCTGGTGCAAGCGGTGTCGGGCATGCATCGGCGCTTTGTTAAAACATGTAATTAATCTGGATGCCGACGTGATTGCCGTCAACCTCAACACCTGATGCGCTGAAGTTGTTTACCTTGTCGACTTCATAATCAATCCACAGGTAGCGCACACCCACAACAAAGCCGCCGTTTTCCCAGCCCGAGAAACTGTAGTCATATTCAACCAGCCAGCCCAGGGCATCGTCGAATTTCACCTTGGGACCGCCGATTTCCTTAAGATCCAGCTCGGGAGAAAGATGATAGCTTAATCCTGCACCTATTCGATGCTTTCTGAAATTATAGAAAGGAATCAATTCCAGTGGATAACGCTCGAAGCTGATATCATCGTCATAATCACCGACTGTATCGGTGTGATAGACA
>JAOUCV010000240.1 GCA_029859555.1 Gammaproteobacteria bacterium | reverse complement strand
ACAACGTGTCAGCGAATACGATATCGAGCAGTTGCTGATACATACACCGGCCGGTGGTGATGTGCCGCTGCGACAGGTGGCGGAAGTTACCCGCAGCCGCGCCTATACCAGTATTGAGCGGCGTGATGGCCGACGCACGGTGGAGGTCACCGCTGACGTGGAACCCCGCAGGGCAACCAGCCAGGTGCTGGCTAACCTGAAGGCAAATGCACTGCCGCAGTTGACACGTGATTATCCGGGTCTGACGTATGGCTTCGAGGGCCAGCAGGCGGATATGCGTGAATCCATGGCCAGTCTCATGGGTAGTTTTGTGATTGCGATGATTGTCATCTATGCGCTGCTGGCCATTCCGTTTCGCAGTTACATACAGCCGGTTATCGTGATGGCGGCGATTCCCTTTGGTTTGGTAGGTGCGGTTATCGGGCACATGATTATGGGCTACAGCCTGAGCATCATCAGCATGATGGGGCTGGTTGCCCTGGCCGGTGTGGTGGTTAACGATTCACTGGTGATGATCGTCTATGCCAATGATCTGCGCCGCCAGGGACGCAGTGCCATCGAGGCCATTCAACAGGCCGGTATCCGCCGCTTTCGTCCCATTCTGCTAACTACCATCACCACCTTTGGTGGGCTCGCCCCGATGATCTTCGAGACCTCCCGCCAGGCCCGTTTTATGATCCCGATGGCAATATCGCTGGGTTATGGCATCCTGTTTGCAACCCTGATAACACTGTTGCTGGTGCCGAGTCTGTACCTGATTATCGAAGACATACGCAGCCGCTACCTGATGAAGCCTGAGCAGGCGGTTGTAGAGACCTGATCGAGGTTGTGAATAGATAATTGTTATCCGAAGTGCCACAGGCAGCTGGCAATTCAACAATTCAAGAGGGCAGAGTGCTTGAATATTGCTGAAGCCGTTGCAGCACTCGAGCTGGCCGAGTCACAGGACCCGGAGAAGGGTTCAAGCACTCTGACTCCTTGAACTATCCGCCCTGATTACCAAAAGTCTTGCTGCCGGGAAACGTTAACTATTCAGTCTCTGTGTGTTGGAAGTAAATAGATAGAAAAGAAAGATGGCAATACACAAAATAAAGGAAAAGTAGCATAATGGAACACCGCTGCTGTTCCTGGGGCACACGTTGCCATTGGTTACTTCAAACCCGGTTCCCAGTGCCGCGATTACAAAGACCAGAGCCCATGCAGGATAGAACAGATAATTCTTTAGCTTGCCGGGGGATGCAACTTGCGCCGCCAACATGGATAGATAACCTATACCAACCAGGTAGCAGATAGGAATGCTTGCAAAGTCCGGACACCGCTCAGTGCCTGTGATAGTGGTATAAGACACCCTCAGGGCACCCCATAAGCCCGCGATTATCAGCAGCCATAGAATTAATCGGGATGCGTTATGGAGTGTCAACATTAGAATTTAACAAGTGTATTTACAAAAGCGCCTGCTCTTTTATCAACCTCACCATTGATATACTGCACCGTAATCTCGGTTGCGCTGGCGTTTTCCAATCCGAATATCTGAATATGAGACTGATCCGAACTTAATCCTTCACCCGAAACAAAGTCTCTGTAGATCACCTTGCCATCACTACGCTGCACCCTTATTTTGGCGGCAATGGAAGCGATAACATCAGGGAGTTGTACTTTCAGATAATTCGCATCACCGCCATTATTGATGAAGGCCTTCGGTTTTCCCGCAATATTGACGTGTACGAGATCGGGATAGCCATCGTTATTAAAGTCGGCAGTAATAGGTGAGATGCCGAAGCCGGTATTGATCACACCACTCTGCTTTCCTGTCGCGGCAAACTCACCCGTTTCAGTTTGCATCAGGAATCGTCCGGGCAGTCGCAAAAATTGAATCTTGTGGGGCGGAAAACCAATGTAGTTCTCTGACACTACCAAATCATCCCTGCCATCAAGATTGAAGTCCTCAAAAATCGCACCCCATGAAAACTCGTAGTCGGCTAATTTTGCCTGCTCTGCGACATCGTCAAATTCAAAATTTCCCTTGTTCTGGAACATGATCCATTTTGGGTTGAATAGCTGATCATCGCGCAAGTCACCGGTGACGATAAAGCCCGGCGCCGTACTGCCCACGTTGGAAAAGAAAAAATCCACCTTTCCATTATTTTTGTAGTCTGTTACCGCGATCCCCATTGGGTAACTGTATTGGTTGGAATTAGGGTTAGGCATATTCCGGAATTTGGAATCGCCAAGGTTTTTCCAGGTTCTTACCTGTCCGGTATCATGAACAACAACAAGATCTTCCAGGCTATCGTTATCCACATCAACAAAAATGCCCATGAATGTGTTGTGTTTGTAATAGAGTCCGGATACTTCGGTGATGTCGGTGAAAGTGTTGTCGCCATTATTCAAAAACATCCGACTGGTACCGCCATACCCTTCCTTGTTAAATATATTCTGTCCCTCTACACGCTCTTTCTTTATGTAGCCGGCCACATACATATCAAAATGACCATCGCGATTGATATCGCTGATTGCCACTGAAAGTGGTGAAGTGTCGGCGTCTAGCGGCAGATCAATTTTTTCTGCTGAAAACTGGCCGTTCTCATTGAGATACAACCATACTCCTGATGTACGCGAAATGATCAAGTCCGAGAAGCCGTTAGCATCGACATCAATAACCGAAGATCCAAACGTGGCGTCATGGATGTCCGGTTTTTCAATAATAGTCCTATCCAGCAACTTGAATTTCCCGTCCGAGAACTCAAACATGGCATCTTCCTGGCCAGGGCCACCGCCAATAAAAAGCTCCTCCACGCCATTATTGTCGATATCGATAACGGCGCTGGCCGTGAAGGGCAGTGACTCTGCAGCGTTCAGCTGCTGATCAAACTCGAGATAGCTTGTCTCAAACGTTGGCACAACGATATTGTTCGTCGAAACATCGTAATCAATGTTCTTATCCAGCAAAGATCGGGTGATTACCAGCGCCAATATTGTAGCTACCAAGAGAATTGGTATCAGTATCAATTTCTTCATTAATCATGTTCCCTCTGGTTTACTTTTTTCGCTTGCACGATAGACATCAGGAAAAACAGGCCGAAACCCACATTGAGTGCGATTGGCATCAGGTATTTTCCAATGTCGGGGCTTATCGCATAGATTACAAAATTCATCAGCAATAACACGATAGGACTAAATATAGCTTGCCATTTCTGGTAATGCGAACGACCGGTCAGGGCCAGATAGATGAAAATAAGCGAAATAACGATTGTGGTAATACGAACGACCGAGAGCAGACTTTCATAACGTAATTGGTACAATTGCACCAGCCTCGCAACACTTCCACCGGATTCCTGGAAATGTACAATGGCCCCGATGCTGGCTCTGGAGGAAATCCAGTCCGCCCCGATCATGAAACCGTAGGCACTAATTAAAAAACCGATAAATGCCAGCTTTTGATTGGCAGGTTTTAACATCAGGTAGATATGCCAACAACCAACGACATACAGCGGGGCGCCAAGAACGCCGAAAAAATGGCCAGCGGTTTGCCGCTCATCAGAAGCCGCCAGCATGAAGGCGTAGCTATCTTCGGAAAAACGTGCCAGTGGATCGAAATGCAGGAGGAACTCGCCGGTACCAACCAAAATGGCCGCTATTACGCCAACAATTCCCGTAAGCACCATAATTTGTTGTTGGTTCTTGTTGTTCATAAGCCGCCGCTGATTGGGTTCGAAAGAAGAATAAGCCCAGCAGGTGCATATAACCAAACGCTGAACCTTCGCAATGTGCTCTGACCCCCAAATATTCACCCACTCAGCACGTACAAATTCAAGGGGTCACCCAGAGTACTTGAACAGTTTGAATTTATTCCATGACAACAGGGACGCGCCGCAATAGTCGCGCTGTATCTTGTGCCAGCCCCGCATCCTGCGCCAGCTGCGCCGCCTGGTGCTGACGCTCTGTATCATACGGATAGGCGTCGGCCAGCAATACCGCGACCCGTGCCGCTGCCAGCGTATCCTGCTGCTGCAGATAGTAGTTCTGTAGCTGTTGCGTGGCGCTTGACCAGGTCGTCCCGCGGGTGAACAGGCTGTAGGCGAGCTGCTCGATTTCGCTGTTGCGCGGCGGATAGCGCGGCTGTGTTGAATTTCTCTGAAACGGCCAGTCGGCGGTCAGGCGCAT
>JAOUCV010000239.1 GCA_029859555.1 Gammaproteobacteria bacterium | reverse complement strand
GCTGGGCCTGGTGCGCGATTACCCGGATGTACTGCAGTACCGCGTGATGATGGCTAAATACTATGCTCAGACCGATCAGGATGACAAGGCAGAGACTGTATTGCGCGAGGCGATAGCGGCTGACCCTGAAGATGCACAGCGCTACCTGCTGCTTGCGGAATTCTTCAAAAACAAGTCTGGGGTTGAAAAGGCCATTGCCGAGCTTGAAGCTGCGGTCAAGGAGAAACCGGAGCTGACAACGTTGCAGTTCTCGCTGGCGCAACTGTACATGCTGGCTGAAAACAGTGAGCAGGCCGAGGCGCTGATGCAGACTATTATTGAAGAAAAGCGTCTTGAGCCGGATGGCCTGAAGGCCCGGACAGGGTTGGCGGTGCTAAAAAACCAGCAGCAAGAAGTAGACACTGCACGCGCACTGCTGGATGAAGTGCTGGCTGAAAATCCACAGGATGGTAAGGCCCTCATGCTCAAGGGACGTATCGAACTGCAGCAGAAGCAATATACCGAGGCGGTGGCCTCGTTTCGCTCGGTGTTGAAGGGGCAGCCGGATTCGGCCGAAGCGCTAGCACTGTTGGCCATGGCCCACCAGGCAAATGGCGAGACTGCGTTGGCCCTGGAAAACCTTGAACGTGCGGTAGAACTGAAGCCGAAGAATGTTGAAGCGCGTATGCGACTGGCGCAATTGCTGGCGGCTGGGGGAGATCTGGATGGTTCCCTGCAACAGATGGATACAGCCCTGGAGGCTGAGCCTGCCAATGCTAGTGTGCTTCGTGCCAAGGCCGAGATTCTTGCCAAGCAGGGAAATGCCGAAGAGCTGGAGGTCGTGCTGACACAGCTTGAAGAGGCATCTCCAGAGACAGGGCTGGGTGCGTTCGGCAAGGGCCGCCTCTACAAGGCCCAGAAAAAATATGCCGAGGCCCTGGTAGCCTATGAAGAAGCCCTGGAGCGGGAGCCGGAGTCTGTCCTTGGGCTAACAGAGCTGGTGAATACCTACCTTGCCATGGGTGATGCGGATGGCGCGATCAAGCGGGTAAACGCGGCGCTGGAGGCAAACCCGGAACATCCGGCAGCCCACTACCTGCTTGGCGAGGCCTACCTGGCGAAGCGGGACTATGTGAGCGCCGAGCGTGAATTCACTCTACAACTTGAGGCCTATGCGAAAAGCGCTGTCGTCTACACCCGGATCGCAATCGCACGTGCGCAGCAGGGTAACCAGGCTGGTGCCGAGGCGGTGATGCTGCAGGGGCTGGAGGTGTTACCCGACGATGTCCAGCTGACGCAGGCACTGGTCGCACTCTATACGCAGCAGGGCGAGCTTGATAAGGCGGCAGCGGTCTATCGGAAGGCCATGGGATCCTCTCCGGATGAGCCGCGCTTTGAGCTTGGACTGGCGTCGATCCAGGAGCGTCAGCAGCAATATGATGCGGCTATTGCTACCTATGAGGGTTTCCTGGTAAAGAATCCGGACAATATACTTGCCATCAACAACCTGGCGGCAATGCTGGCCGATCATCGCAGCGATGAAGCCAGTCTTGGCAAGGCGAAGGAACTGGCCAGCAAGCTGGCGGAGAGCAATCAGCCGGCGTTGCTGGATACCCTGGGCTGGGTCCACTATCGGCTGGGTGAATACGAGCAGGCCGCAGAGATATTGTCCGGTGTAGTCGAAAAGGCGCCAGATGTGCCGGTTTTTCGCTATCACCTGGGTATGACCTATTACAAGCAAGGGGATACCCGTGCAGCAAAGAAGATCCTCTCGGAAGCCGTCGCAGAAGACATGCAGTATGAAGGGGTGGAAGAGGCGCGCCGTGTCTACAAAGAGATTGGTGGGTAGAAAAATTAATTGTTAGCCACGGAAACACACGGAATTACACGGAAATATGTAATACAAAAACATACAATCCGGGTGATAAGGCCATCTTGTTTTATCACTGTCCCCAGTACACCGCGGAGGGAGAGATTGACATGATCGCGATGGTGATTTTCCGTGTAATTCCGTGTGTTTCCGTGGCCAGGGAAGAGGTACCAGGTATCCGCTAGTGATTAACGCCGGTATTATCAGTTACGGGTCAGGCACCATTCTGTTTCTGGTGCTGACCCTTGTTTTATTAACCGGTCAGCAGGGCCGGTCGCGCAAGAATGCCCTCAAGTTTGCTGCTGTTGTCAGTACCGTGTGGCTGGGGTTTACAGCCGCAGCTATCTATTACGACGTTTCTTTCTACTCCTATCTTGTTGAGCCGGTTCGCAGCTTTTCATGGTTGCTGTTTCTTGGCTTTGTGCTGGTTTCATCCATAACAGATACACGTCTCGCAGATCAGCGCTTTCGCAGGGCGGCTGCATTTGCTGCCAGCTACACGGTGTTGCTGACGACCGTGGTGCTGTACCGGATGTTTGCCGGTGCCGGTGTTACCAATTACCTGGGGTTTGATGTTCTCTATGGAGGGTTCCTGCTGATCGCCATCGCCGGGCTGGTGCTGGTCGAGCAAATCATGCGCAATGCCCATGTTGAATCCCGACGTGCAGTCAAATACCTCTGTATCGGGCTGGGCCTGATCTTTGCGTATGATTTTTATCTCTACTCCAATGCGCTGTTGTTCCAGGGGCTGGATATCAGTCTTTGGGAAGCCCGCGGTTTTGTAAATGCACTTGCGGTACCGGTGCTGGCGATTGCGATTGCCCGGGACCCGCGCCTGTCGCTGGATATCTTTGTCTCCCGTCGCATGGTTTTCCATACCACGGCATTGCTCGGTACCGGCCTTTACCTGTTTGCCATGGGGATGGGCGGGTATTACATTCGTACCCGGGGTGGCGAGTGGGGGACGGTTGTCCAGGTAATTTTCCTGTTTGGTGCCGGGCTCGTGCTGATGGTGCTGTTTTTTTCAGGCAGGGTCAGATCCAGTCTGCGAGTTCTTATCAACAAGCATTTCTTTCATTATAAATACGATTATCGCGACGAATGGTTGCGCTTTATCCAGACGCTGTCATCCGGGCAGCCGGATGACAGGTTGCGTGAACGTGCGATTCATTCCATTGCCGAAATTATTGACAGCCCCGGCGGTATTTTGTGGATGCGGCGATTGAACCGGTTTGTTCCGGTTGCCAGCTGGCAGATGCAGGTTTCTGAAAATGACACGCTTAAAACTGAGCATCCGCTGGTTAATTTTATGGCGGCGCGGGAGTGGCTGATTGATATCGATGAATTTGAGCGCGAGCCGGAACTCTATAACAACCTGAGCATTCCTGACTGGCTATTGAATATGCCACAGGCATGGCTGATTATTCCGTTGATTGTGCATGATCACATGCTGGGCTTTGTGGTGCTGGCGCGCTCGCCGGCGCAGAATCACTTTAACTGGGAAGACTCCGACCTGGTAAAGACCGCCGGTCGCCAGGTCGCGATGCACCTTTCCCAGCTGGAAGCTTCGCAGGCACTGGCGGAGGCCAGGCAGTTCGAGGCATGCAATCGGCTGTCTTCCTATGTTATGCACGATCTGAAGAACCTGATTGCACAGTTGTCGCTGGTTGTTACCAACGCCGGCAAGCACAAGAATAACCCCCGTTTCATGGAAGACGCTATCACCACGGTAGATAACTCGGTACAGAAAATGAACCGTTTGCTGGAGCATTTGCGCAGTGATAATGTGCAGGTGCAAGAGACCAGTACCATCGAGCTTTGTGCAGAGCTGAATGAGGTGGTGCAGACGATGTTGAGGGGCAAGCCGGCCCCCAGCCTTGACTGCCAGGCAAAAGGACTTCATATACTCGCTGATGCAGACCGTTTCGGTGCGGTAATAGGGCACCTGATTCGTAATGCGCAGGATGCCACGCCGGATGACGGCCGCATTATCGTTCGCCTGTTCAGGAGCAAGCGCAAGGCTGTAGTTGAGGTGCAGGACACCGGTACCGGGATGGACAAGGAGTTTATCCGTGATCGCCTGTTCAGGCCGTTTGACAGCACCAAGGGCAAGGCCGGTATGGGGATCGGTGTCTATGAGGCACGTGATTATATTCACAAGCTCGGTGGTGATCTGAAGGTGATCAGCCGGCCGGGTGAGGGCACCACTTTCAGGGCCAGCCTGTCTATTAGCGAAATCGATGAAAATGCAGTAAAGTTATGATGTTACATAGACGATAACTATCCAGATGGAAACGCCGACAAGAAAACTACTGGTTG
>JAOUCV010000238.1 GCA_029859555.1 Gammaproteobacteria bacterium | reverse complement strand
CTGAGAGTTCTGTCACGCAGTTCTTCCCTTAGTTGCTGTGGGTTCATGCCGGGAAGCGGGCGCAAATCAATGTGCAGTTCACATTCAGGGCAAATCCGGTTCGGGTTGTCACCGCCATGTATATGTCCGAGGTTGAGTGTCGGCACGGGTACCGCAAAGCAGGCATTGTGATGTTTCTGTTGCAGTTCTGCGCGCCATGCGCGTAATGCACCAATAACACTGTACATCGCTTCCAGCGCACTGTTGCCGAGTGCCGGGTCGCTGGAATGTCCCGAGCGGCCCTGTAAATGGATTGCCTCCATCATCATGCCTTTATGCATGTTTACCGGTCTCAGACCGGTAGGCTCACCGATAATCGCATAACGTGCTTGCGGCAAGCGGCGGTCAACCAGTGCCTTTGCGCCGGCCATGGAGGTTTCTTCATCAGCGGTTGCGAGAATAATGAGTGGCTCTTGCATATCTTTGGCACGCAGTTCGCGACTTGCCTCTATCGCCAGGGCGAAGAATGCCTTCATGTCCGAGGTTCCCAGCCCGTAAAGACGCTGGTCGGCCCGGGTCAGGGAAAACGGGTCATGCCGCCATTTGCCTGCATCGCAGGGAACGGTATCAGTATGGCCTGATAGCACCAGCCCGCCAGTGCCGCTGCCGAGTGTGGCGATCAGGTTGGCTTTTTTGCTGTCGCCAGGCAGTGGCATGATTTCGATGCTGAAACCTGCATCGGCAAGCCAGCTTGCCAGTTGTTCAATAACCGCCAGATTGCCTTGATCAAGTGACGCATCCGGGCTGCTCACAGACGGTGTGCAAACGAGTGCCTCGATCATCTGCAATAGCGTGGGTGTACTGTTCATGATGCGACAGAATTATGTCCTGGTTGAGGCGGGGTGTCAGCTGAAGTTATCGCTGTCGTGTCGTAATTACAACTGTTGTTGCTGGCTGCAGGCAGTGAGTGCGGGTCAGCTGCTCAGGAAGATACCAGCACCAGGCGCGGTGCCTTGTTTTGTGTGTGGTTGCTTAATGGCCGGGGTTTTGCAAAGGCATACCCCTGAACGTAATTGACTCCCATTCGCTCCAGCTCATCAGCCAGCTCGGTTGTTTCTACAAATTCCGCAATGGTCTCTTTTCCAAGCAGCTGGCCAAGTTCATTGATTGATCTGACCATGGCGTAGTCGACCGGGTCAGAAAGTATGTCGCGCACGAAGGCGCCGTCAATCTTGAGGAAGTCGACCGGCAGTTTCTTCAGGTAGGTAAACGAGGAGAGTCCGCTGCCAAAATCATCCAGTGAGAATCTGAAGCCACAGCCGCGCAGGGTCAGCATGAAACTGGTGGCGGAAGTGATATTTGCTATGGCGTCAGTCTCGGTGATCTCAAAAATGATTTGCCCGGCAGGTGCGCCGGTTTCTTCTATTTTGTCGATAATGAATTTCAGCATATCCGGGCTGCCGATAGTTTGTCCGGAAAGGTTGATGGAGATGGTGATCGGGCGGCCGCCTGATTTTTCTGTTTCAGCAAGCCAGGCCATACTGTTCTCAATGACCCAACGATCGATACTGGAGACCATGTTGTATTTCTCGGCGGTATGCAGAAAGGTTCCCGGGGCGATAACGGTGCCGTCATCATCGATCAGGCGTAGCAGTATTTCCAGGTGTGTGTAATGTCGTGATTTGTTCGCGCAAGGAATGACGGGCTGGAAATACAGGGTGAACTGGTCTTCCTCCAGCGCCCGTGTCAGCCGCGATACCCATTGCATCTCACCATGACGTTGCTGCAGGCGACGGTCCCCCATATGGGCAATCTGTACCTGGTTGCGCCCGTCTTCCTTGGCTATATAACAGGCAGAATCGGCAGCACTCATGGCGCTGGCGATGTCGGTGGTGCTGCGATCAATCGGTACTACGCCGATGCTGATGCCGAGGGTAAAAGAGGATTTGCCCCAGATGAAATTGAATTCCTGGATCGACTTCAGCAGGCTGTTTGCAATTTCAACAGCCTTGTCCAGCGGACAGTTCTCGAACAGCATACCGAATTCATCACCGCCCAGCCGGCTCAGGGTGTCCCTGTGTCTTACGGAACCCAGCAGCAGTTGTGACAGTTGTTGCAATAACTCATCGCCGGCAGAGTGCCCGCAGGTATCATTGACGATCTTGAACTGATCGAGATCAAGGTGCAGTAATGTGTGGGTGCTGGCCTGTGTTTTCGCATTCTGGATGGCGCGTTCTACCCGGCACTCGAATTCGTGGCGGTTAATCAGGCCGGTGAGCGGGTCGTGTGAGGCCTGGTAGGCGAGTTGCCTGTTCTTGGCGGAAACATGCTTGATCACTGTTCTGGCGACCAGCAGGGAAAACAACAGCGCGAAGCCGGTTAGTGCAAACAGCAACTGCCTGGTGCTGTTGTAGTGCCTTCTGTTTGTCGCCAGTGCTTCCTGTGTTTTTTGTTGTTCCAGCTGTACCAGTTCTCCCAGTATGCCAAGAATAAGCTCTTGCAGCTTGAAAGCCTGTTCCATGACGATGCTTGTTTCTGCTGTGGCGGCCTCGTACATTAACAGGCTGGATGCATCGTCGTTGTACGGTTGCGATGCTCTGGTCAGTTGTTGCAGTTGATTGTTAAGAACCGTCTCTCTTTCATCCATGCCAAGACTGACCAGCCGTTCTCTGGCGGTTCTGTATTTGCCTGCGTAGCTGATAAAGCGCTGATGTTCTGCGTCACGTTCAAACGGGTCCTGTATCAGACGCATGTTTTTGAGACTGTCTGCACGCAGGCGGACCGCGTCGCGCATATCATTTGCGGCTGCGGTTTTCATGTTGGTGACTTCAACCAGTTTTTCCATTCTGGTGTTGATCGACTGCAACTGCAGCAGAGAGATCGTGGCGAGTGAAAACATCAGTGTCAGCACGGCCATGAAGCCAATGGTGACCAGCAAGCGGATATTATCCTTCATATTGTAATCAATGGCCTGTGCGAGGATTTATCCATTAATAGGCAAACAGCACGTCTCGCGGTACCGCGAATAGCAGGTTATCGGCTGATTTGGCCGAATTCTTGAAGGTTATGAATCGATTGCTTGCAGCAGGCGGTTTGCTACGGTAGCTGTATCAGCAAACTGCTTTTAGCGGTGATTAACACGCGACATGTAGCAGGCCATATGCGTGCTCACAGGCGCACTTGCCTTGATCTTTAGTGCGTTGTTAGCCTGGATTTTTTACCGCTACTGCCGGGGAGAAAATCAGGTGCAGCCTATAGCACTGCCACTGCGCTATCTTTTCCGGATACACCGCAGCGCAGGTTTGAGGGCAGTGCCTCATGGATATGTTTGGGCGGGGCCAGCTTTAGATTGCTCATGATGTCGACAAACTCCTCCAGGCTTTTGTTGAGACCGAGGCGCGGATTATGTGCCATCTCTTCCGTGATGGTGGAGCAACAGCGTCCCTGGTAATCATGTCCCGGATAAACAAGGGTATCACCGGGAAGCGTGAATAATTGCTGCCTGACCGACTGGTATAACAACGAGGCATCACCGGACTGGAAGTCAGTGCGTCCGCAGCCACGAATAAGCAGCGAGTCACCGGTAAATACGGCACCGTCAATCAGGTAACTGATGTCGCTGTCAGTGTGCCCCGGCGTGTTGATGACATTGATTCTTTTGGTGCCAAGTGGAATAAAGTCACCCCCCTTGATTTGCACGTCAGCACATTTTGTCTGACTGTTCTCATGTACCATGACAATGGAATTGAGCGCCTGCCTGAGCAGGCCTGAACCGGTTACATGATCAGCATGCACATGTGTCTCAAGTGTGTACTTGAGTATCAGCCGCAGTTCCCTGACCAGCTGGACGTCGCGGTGTACCTGTGTTTGCACCGGGTCTATCAACGCCGCTTCCCGGGTGCTGTCATCCCACAACAGATAACTGAAGGTAGAGCTTTCTGGATCGAATAATTGGCGGATCTGCATGGTGGTGTCCGGAAATCAAAATTATAAGATTACTCTTAAATAATTAACAACTAATATTCTAATACGATTCAGATAAAAATCAAGTGATTTTATGCCCGTTGATTAAATTACAAGCACTTGTTTTTCTTGTAATTTTAGTATGTACTCCGGGTGCGAAAGTGCCGGATCTTTGACGTTTCCGTGAGGCGGTTGATTAGCGGCTGGCGGGACGTTGCGCTTGTGCCTTTAAAGGCTCGCCGCA
>JAOUCV010000237.1 GCA_029859555.1 Gammaproteobacteria bacterium | reverse complement strand
AACGACGATGTCAGCCACACCAGCCTCGCCTACGACCCGGATTTCGCCATCGAGCCCGAACAGGTGGTACGCGCGCTGTTCTATGGCCTCGGCGCCGACGGCACGGTAGGCGCCAACAAGAACACCATCAAGATCATCGGTGAAGACCCCGCCTTCTACGCACAGGGTTACTTCGTCTACGACTCCAAGAAGTCCGGCTCCCAGACTATCTCTCACCTGCGTTTCGGCCCGGAGCCGATCCGTTCCAGCTACCTGGTGCAGTCGGCCAACTTCATCGGCTGCCACCAGTTCAATTTCCTGGAACGCACTAACGTTCTGGAAAAGGCCGCAGAGGGTGCGACCTTCCTGCTCAACAGCCCCCATGCCGCAGATGAAGTCTGGGACCAGCTGCCGCGTGTCATCCAGCAGACCATCATCCAGCGCAAGCTGGAGTTTCATGTCATCGACGCCTATACGGTGGCGCGTGACAGCGGCATGGGCAACCGCATCAATACCGTCATGCAGACCTGCTTCTTTGCGCTCTCCGGCGTCATGCCAAAAGAGACAGCGATCGCCAAGATCAAGACCGCTATCCAGAAAACCTACGGCAAGAAGGGTGAGGAAGTTGTACGCCGCAATTTCGAAGCCGTCGACAACACCCTCGCCCAGCTGCACCAGGTCACGGTGCCGGGCGAGGTCAACAGCACCCGCGCCTTGCTCGCAGCGGTGCCGCCACAGGCACCGGCCTTTGTACGCGAGGTCACGGCCATGATGATCGCCGGCAAAGGTGACGAGATGCCGGTCAGCGCCATGCCGGTAGACGGTACTTTCCCCACGGCAACTTCCCGCTGGGAGAGCCGTGACATCTCCATGTACGCACCCGCATGGGAGCCGGATATCTGTATCCAGTGCGGCAACTGCAGCTTCGTCTGTCCGCACAGCGTGATCCGCGCCAAGTTCTATAACACCGCGCAACTGCAGCAGGCACCGGCAGGATTCCGCCACGCACCCATCGATGCCCGCGGCCTTCCGGACGTGCAATACACGCTGCAGGTCTACCTGGACGACTGTACCGGCTGCGGCCTGTGCGTCGAAGTCTGCCCGGTGAAGAGCAAGGAAGAAACCGGGCGCAAGGCGATCAACATGCAGGCCAAGGCCGCCGTGCTGGAAGCCGAGCGCCTGAATGTCGAGTTCTTCGAATCGCTGCCCTACGTCGAACCCGCGCGGGTGGACTTCTCCACGGTACGGGGCGTGCAGTACCTGCAACCGCTGTTCGAATTCCCGGGTTCCTGCGCCGGCTGTGGCGAAACACCCTACGTGAAGCTGCTGTCGCAACTGTTCGGTGACCGGCTGGTCGTCGCCAACGCGACCGGCTGCTCTTCTATCTATGGCGGCAACCTGCCGACCACACCCTGGAGCCAGAACGCCGCAGGCAAGGGGCCGGCGTGGTCCAATTCACTGTTCGAGGACAACGCCGAATTCGGCCTCGGTTTCCGCCTCACGGCCGACACGCAGCTAGCGACCGCCGAACGGCTGTTGAAGGAACTGGCGCCGCAATTGGGTGAGGGCTATGTACAGGAGATCCTGCTGGCGCCACAGATCACGGAGTCCGAGATCCGCGCCCAGCGCGCCACGGTCGCCGACCTGGAGAAAAAGCTGCGCACCATGGACTCGGAAATGGCGCGCCACCTGCTGTCGGTGTCCGATCAACTGGTGCGCCGCAGCGTCTGGCTGGTCGGTGGAGATGGCTGGGCCTACGACATCGGCTCGGCAGGTCTCGACCATGTGCTGTCCATGGGACGCGATATCAACATCCTGGTGCTGGATACCGAGGTATATTCCAACACCGGCGGACAGATGTCGAAGTCCACGCCACTGGCGGCGGTGGCGAAATTTGCCGCCGGCGGCAAGCGCGTGCCAAAGAAAGACCTGGCGCTGCAGGCGATTTCCTACGGCAACGTGTACGTTGCGCGAGTCGCCATGGGTGCCAATCCGCAACAGACCCTGCTGGCCTTTCGCGAGGCCGAGGCCTACCCTGGCCCGTCACTGATCCTGGCATACAGCCACTGCATCGCACACGGCATCAACATGCAACACGGTCTGCAACAGCAGCACCGCGCGGTGGCCAGTGGTTACTGGCCGTTGATGCGCTACAATCCGGAGGTGCGCAAGTCCGGCGAGAACCCCTTCGTGCTCGATTCACAGGGTCCGCGCATCGCCTTCAAGGACTATGCCTACCAGGAACTGCGCTACAAGATGCTCACCCGCACCAATCCGGCAGAGGCAGAGAGACTGATTAACGAAGCACAGGAACAGGTCCAGCAGAAATGGCGCATGTACGAACGCGCCGGCTACCAGGGCAAGGAACGGCGCGGCACCACCGGATCAGAGCCGGATACCGGTAGTAGCAGCTGAGCGAAACCGCAATAGAAACGAGAGGAATACACCATGGACTTGCGCACCACCTACATGGGACTGGAACTGCAACACCCGGTCGTCGCCTCCGCTTCTCCCCTGTCGGAGAAGCTCGACAACTTCCGGCGCATGGAAGATGCCGGCGCCGCGGCAGTGGTGATGTTTTCGCTGTTCGAGGAACAGATCAAGCACGAGAATGCTGCCATCGAGCACCTGATCACCTCGGGTGCCGACAGCAATGCCGAGTCGCTGAGTTTCTTTCCCGAGTTCGAGGACTACGAAACCGGACCGGACGAGTATCTGAACCTGCTGCGCCGCGCTACCGAAGCGGTGGATATTCCGGTCATCGGCAGCCTCAACGGCATCACCAATGAAGGCTGGGTGGAAACGGCCCGGATGATGCAGGAGGCCGGCGCCTCCGGCATCGAACTGAACGCCTACTATATTCCCGCCAAGCTCTACCTGGACGGGCGCGAGATCGAACAGCGCTACCTGGATGTCCTCAAGGCAGTGAAGGCGGCAGTCTCCATCCCGGTCGCCATGAAGCTCAGCCCGTTCTTCAGCGCCACCGGCAACATGGCCCGGCAATTCGATGAAGCCGGTGCCGACGCGCTGGTGCTGTTCAACCGCTTTTACCAACCGGACCTGGACCTGGATGAAATGCAGGTCGTCACCGACCTGAAACTCAGCACCCCCGAAGAGATTCGACTGCCGCTGCTGTGGATCGGCGTGCTGCATGGCCGCATCAACGCCTCGCTTGCCGCCACCACCGGCGTGCATAGCCCGACCGAGCTTATCAAGTACCTGCTGGCGGGCGCGGACGTCGTCATGAGCACCTCCGGCATGCTGCTCCATGGCATCGGCTTTCTCACCACCCTGGTGGAAGGCCTGCAGGCCTGGATGGAGGCAAAAGAGTACGAATCCCTGATGCAGCTGCGGGGCTCAATGAGCCAGATCAACTGCCTCAACCCCGACGCCTTCGAACGTGCCAACTACATCAAGATCCTGGAAAACTACAAGGCAGAGTACCAGTAGCGCCTGCCTGTAACATTACATCCGTTTACTTACCGTGCTTGCACCATCAAGCTCAAACCGTATCGAAGTTGAACGCCGGTTATATACAAGTCAATATTGTCACCCGGAACCCGCCTTGCGCGGAAACAAAAAAGGCGACCCCAGGGCCGCCATTTATGGATACTGCTAAAGCAACATATGCTTACTGCAGGCTCAGCGCGCGGATACGTTCAGGCACCAGGTTCAGCCCGGACAGTGCGCTGTTGCAATGCTTCGCTACAGTGGATTCACAAGAAAAAGATTCAGCCCTCGCACGGCCATTGATCAACCAGTGCACGGAAAATCGCATCAATCGGTGCCTCCGAAGCGTACTGCGGGTTGGCCCGAATATAAGTGACAAAGACCTCAACGGCTTGTGTGCGTGTCGTTTTCGGGGGTTCGCAGACAATCTTATGGTACGTTTCAGAGTTTGAAATAGTATTGTGGTAGTGCGCGCCACCCTCAAAAAAACCGTAGCAGAATCCCATGGCGGTCTTGTGATCAGCATGGCCCTGCCCGATGGTACATACATCCACGAGATCAGACGCGGTATGCAGATTGAAATCTTCCAGTGTGTAGCCATCGCTCAACACCGTCTCAGCCGACAGTTGTCCCGATACCAGCCAGCCCGCAGTTACAATAGCGACGCCTAGAATACCTTTCCAGTTCTTGATTTTCATGACTCTGCTCCCTGGGACGCCGGGTTACCGGCGCTTTGTCAATTTGCTTGAATTTACCGTCACAGTAACTGACCTGCGCGG
>JAOUCV010000236.1 GCA_029859555.1 Gammaproteobacteria bacterium | reverse complement strand
TGAAATCCATAAACAGTTCCGGCAGTTGCTGATAGTGAATCGGGTTATACACTGCCAGCGAACGAATACCCGGCTCCGGTGGATTGTTGCGCCGCCCGGTCAGCACGGCATCAACCGGATGACAAACAGTTGCGTCAACTGCCAGCTTGCGATGAAAGCGTGTACTCATTTCAGCAATGTACTTACGAGAAGGTTTCACCAGGTCCGGACGCACCTGCAAGTAACGCGGGTTCTTTGACGGTGCACCATCGACGATGCGTGGATTGGCTGAGGAAACCACATAGGACGTATTATTTTCATAAGCCGTTTTCAGCAGCTTCTGCATCGGCTTGGTGAAATGATAGAAGGTATGTACGTCCTCAACCAGTGTCGACAGCTTCTCGTGACTGATCGGTTCAAAGTTGGCGATAAAATTTCCCGGCCTGGACATATCCAGCTCGGTCTGCGTGTCAAACCCCGGGTGAATCGCATCATCCGGACGCTGGAACAGGCGGTATTCACAGTTCTTCACCAGTTTGAGACTGTGGTTCTGGCGATCTTCCGGGCCACAGCCACTGATAAATTTCGCAGGCACGACCACGGAAGCGGTAATATCATCCTCCATCTGCACCTTTTCGGTCGCGATGTAATCCTGCCTTAACTTGAAGGTCCGCCATTTCGAATCCCGGTCAAAACCGACGCGCAGATAGGAAGCAACGATGTTGCGACCATCAAGCTTTAGTTCATGCGCCGGCGCGCCATCAACCTCATCGACGGACAGGTGGTCACGCCAGCGATTGCCCCACTCAGGCCGGTAGAAGCGCTTGATCAGGAACACCAGTGCCAGGATCCGCGGTGAAATGGATGCCAGCCACTCATTATATTCATCGGTGTAATTCGGCGTCGGTGTGAGCAACTTGATTACCGATCCCAGACTGCGCTCGGTATTCAGTGGCTGACGCGTCGGATCCCGGTCTGTGTGTTCAAATTCCGGATTAAAGCGTGTCGTGTAATCCTTGTCGAAAATCTCCTGCACCATATCGAGATCCTTGTTCAGATCATCGACAAACAGGGGCCGGTAAATCACGGCATCACTCAGAGACTTTGAAATTTCCGACTTGCCGCCACCCGAGACGGTACTGGGCTTGTGACAGAAGGTCCCTTCCGGGTTCATGCCGACCAGTCTCCAGGACGGTGCTCCCGGATGCTTTTTCATTTCAACCTTGTAGCCACTGGGCTGCATATAGGTCTTGCCGGGCTGCAGCCTGATGGTTTGCAACTCGTCATCCCTCATCCAGGTAATGGTCTGGGCATTCAGGTCCATGCGGACCTTCTGTGGAACGTAGAGGATATCCGGGTATTTTTTATCAATGGCGTAGCCTTGCGGCTGCACATCCATCACTTCCCCGTAGCGCTCGACCATCTCGTCGAAGCAATAGCCGGGGGTAATAGTGCGACTGTCCACGCCGTATTCCTCACCGTGATTGCGGCGTGGAAAAGCCAGCGCGCCACCGGCATGTTCTTCCTCTGCCATACCAAACAGGTTTGCCGAAAAACCGATTTGCGTCTTCACTTCCTTCTTGCAGTAACCAAAGTAGTTATCCGCCAGGATCGTTACAATGACACCGGATTCGTCACGCGCTGTCAGCTTGAATGCTTCACCATCATTATAAAGTTCAGCTTCATGTTTCCAGCACATACCATCCTTGCGCTGGCGTTCGGTGGCCTTGCCCCACTCTGGTAGTCCGGCTTCCTTTTTGGTTGTACCAACCAGGTGTGGCGCCAGAATGACGCAACCGGTTGTACCGGTCCAGTGCTCGACATCCAGTCCGGCATCGAACTCGGCAAGATTCGGATTACCGCCGTTACCAAAGATACTCTCTACGAAATCGAGGTTACTGACCAGGTTACCGGGCGCAAAGAAATGCACCTCCATGGTCTTCTCGGCTTCCCTGCCCGGAATTTCCGGACAAACAATGGGACGCAGCAGTAACGATACAAACATGCGCGCCGGATCCTGCAGGCTGGAGGTGAACGGGACCGTCAGCAAGTCATCCGGCGGGGTAAGCGCACGGCCCAGCATGAAAGCAAAAGCGTTTTTGGGAACCGCCTTCTTGTCACCAGAAACCGGCAAGCCACCTTCGCTGACATGGAACGAGCCTTTCGTGGTACGACGGTCACTGGCCGGATTGTGCAATACACCCTGGGCGACCCGGTAACTGGATACGATATCGGAATGGAATTCATCCTTGCCCATCGGCAGCGACAGTTCGCGCGCTACGCCATGACGATCAAGCACAAAGCTCTGCGGCGGCAGCATCGGGACGGCATCGGGTTCCAGGTCAGCAAGGTAACGATTCAGGAAATCCTGGATACGCAGGTCTACCGGGCACTGGTAATTGGCCAGCAGACGGTTCTTCTCACGGTAGCTTCTGAGCAGGTCACGCGAGATGCCGAAAAAATCGGCTGCCTCCATGGAAACACAGGTGGGTTGCCCGGAAGAAGCCAGCTTCAAATTGATGTACAGGTGTAATTTATGACGTTCTTCTTCGGCTGACTCAGGCGTCTTGTTCAATCCCAGGGAATGGGCGAAGTCCATAAACACTCTCCACATTTTATTGTCGCCCGGGCCGGGCCAGAAAGATTCGTTAAACTATGCGTATTTTAGCGAATCAGCGGTTAAAAATCAGCAAAGTTACAAATAATTTGTTATAAAACACAGCATATTATCCATGTATACTATTGTTTTAAATATTAATTATCCAGACAGGACATACGCGAACCGATCTCATCTCCGGTCCGCTGCGGGAGATTACACTGCCCCTCTCCGTTAATGCAGCCCGGTAAAATCGACCGCAACCTGCTTGCGGTACTCCTCATCAAATATCAGCTCAATCGAGATCTCACCGTCATCGTCCTCGATCTTCACCTGCTTCAATTCCGGCATCCGTATCGCCATGTAGCTGCACATGGCAGCTGCCATCGATTCATCGCTATTTTTCAGTGCAGAGGCCAGGTTGGCAGCTGCAAACCGGGTGCGCTGGTTCAGGTCAGGATTGGCAATCATCTCCCCATCAAGAAAAATGCCGGCATCCATTTTGGCGTCCATCTTGTCCAGATAGGCTGCCTGATGATCGGGCATCAGTTTATTGCGGTCATACTCCAGCTGCGCAATACCGTTCAGAAAAACGGCCATCATGTTACTCATGGTCAACCTGTTTTCTTCAGCCCGAGATCCAGACTACGCAGGTAATCCTCGTAGCTGCCGTGGAAATTAACAATATCCCCATCCGCTTTCATTTCAACAATGCGCGTCGCCAGCGACGAAACAAATTCACGGTCGTGGCTGACGAAAATCAGCGTCCCCGGGTAATTTTCCAGCGCCAGGTTGAGGGACTCGATGGATTCCATATCGAGATGATTGGTTGGTTCATCCATCAACATGATATTAGGTTGCTGCAACATCAGCCGGCCGAACATTAGCCGCCCCTGCTCACCACCGGAAACAACATTAACCGGTTTTTTTATGTCGTCCTGGGAAAACAGCAGGCGTCCGAGCGTACCGCGGATAACCTGTTCGTCATCATCTTCCTTGCCATGCTGACTCATCCATTCAAACAGGCCGGTGTCTTCGTCAAACTCGGCGGCGTGATCCTGTGCAAAGTAACCCATGTTTGCATTCTCCGACCATTTCAGTCGCCCCTTGTCTTTTTCCAGATCGCCGAAGAGCGTGCGCAACAGGGTTGTTTTGCCGATGCCGTTCGGGCCAATGATGGCAACCCGTTCACCGACCTCGATCTTCAGGTCAAGATTATTAATAATCGGATCACCGTCATAACCCTTGCTCAGACCCTCAACCTCAAGTGCCTGCCGGAACAGTTTCTTGGACTGTTCGAAACGGATATACGGATTCACGCGACTGGAAGGCTTGACCTCTTCCAGCTTGATCTTTTCCATCTGCCTGGCACGCGAGGTGGCCTGGCGCGCCTTGGATGCATTCGCAGAGAAGCGGCTGACAAAGGCCTGGAGATTGGCAATCTGCGCCTTTTTCTTTGCGTTATCGGCATACATGCGTTCACGCACCTGCGTGGCTGCCGTCATGTACTCATCATAATTGCCCGGATAAACACGCAACTCGCCGTAATCCAGGTCGGCCATGTGCGTACAGACACTGTTAAGGAAATGACGGTCATGCGAAATAATGATCATGGTGCTGTTACGCTCGGTCAACACACC
>JAOUCV010000235.1 GCA_029859555.1 Gammaproteobacteria bacterium | reverse complement strand
ATGGCAGAGATCACCGCTGCCAACAGCAGCGCTGCACTACTGTTTGGCGATCACATGGCAGCACAGGAAACACTTGGGTTTCTGCAGTCACAAAAACACATCCAGGCAGCCGCCATTTACGACATCAACAATTCGGTTTTCGCGAGCTATCGAAAATCCGGCGTTAACATAAAGCTCCCGGAGATCGAACTCCAGCCGGAGAATACCCTGTTCTGGGGTGATTATGTCGAACTGTTCCTGCATATAGAATATAAAGGCGAGCAAATCGGTGTTGTTTACCTGCGCTCGAACATGCAGGCAGTACACGACCGCCTGATATGGTTTCTCGGTATCGTGGTCGCTGTACTGCTGGCATCACTACTGGTCACCTTTATACTCGGCACCCGCCTGCAACGCATTATCACCGACCCGTTGCTTGGCCTTTCTGCCATTGCGCGCCAGATACGAAATGAAAAAAATTATTCCCTGCGTGTTAGCGGAGAAGGCAGGGACGAAGTTGGCAGCCTGATCACCGACTTCAACACCATGCTGGACGAGATCCAGTCGCGCGACAGTGAACTCAGGGAAAACCGCAGCCAGCTTGAAGAACGCGTCATGCAACGCACCCGGGAACTGGAGATTGCCAATTCAGAACTCGCTATATCCAAGGAACAGGCAGAGTCTGTCGCCAGGCGCATGGAATACCATGCTCACCATGATGCACTGACCGGTCTGCCCAATCGTATCCTGCTGAACGACCGTATCACTACGCAACTGGCCCATGCGCGTCGCAAGCAAGGTATGGTTGCTGTACTGTTCCTGGATCTTGACCGTTTCAAGATCATCAACGATTCACTTGGACACGCCGTGGGCGACCAGTTGTTACGTGTCATCGCCCGTCGTCTCGACAAATGTGTTCGCGAAGAAGATACCGTCGCGCGTCTCGGCGGCGATGAGTTCATGGTGTTGTTACCAAACATCAACGGCTCTTCCGATGCCGGCCGCATTGCCAGAAAAGTTATTGATTGCCTGGTAGATCCGATTTCATGCCATGGCCACCAGTTGCATATAACCACCAGCATCGGCATCAGTATTTACCCCTATGACGGGACCGATTCGGAAACACTGATCAAGCATGCTGACATCAGCATGTATCGCGCCAAGGAACTGGGACGCAACAAGGCCGTGTATTTCACCGCAGAAATGAATGCCGGCTCGAGAAAACAGCTGGCCCTGGAAACCAGCCTGAGGCATGCCATCAGCAGGAACGAGCTAAAACTCCTGTATCAGCCAAAAATCGATATCTCCGGGAACACCATCGTCGGCGTGGAGGCATTGCTGCGCTGGAAACATCCGAGCATGGGCATGATCAGCCCGCAGGAGTTTATCCCGGCCGCAGAAGACAGCGGCATGATCGCACCGATTGGTGAATGGGTAATGAAAACAGCCTTTACGCAACTGAAACAATGGCATCTGGCAGGCCACTCCGCGCTTACCATTGCCGTCAACCTGTCCTCGGCGCAACTTTCCCGGCCGGGGATCGAGGGAGTCGTCGAAAAAGCACTGCAATTCGCAGATCTTGATGCCAGCATGGCCGAGCTCGAAATAACCGAGAACGCTGCCATGGAAAACCTCGAGTCTGCAATCATGGTTCTCGAAAAACTCAAGAACCTGGGCATCTCCATCGCCATGGATGATTTCGGCACCGGCTACTCCTCACTCAGTTACCTGCGGAGATTACCAATCGATGTCGTCAAGATTGACCAGTCTTTTGTACGCGAGATACCCGACAGCAGTGAAGATGTTCTGATTGCACAGGCCATTATCGCAATGGCACAGAGTCTGAATCTGTCACTGGTTGTCGAAGGCGTGGAAAATGTCAGGCAGCTGAATTTTTTCAAGCAACAGGGCTGTAACCTTATGCAGGGTTTTCTGTTCAGCAAAGCGGTTGAGCCCGAAGAAATATCGCGCCTGCTTGCAGCACAAACCATACCCGGCATGGTCAACCTGGTTAAATAACAGCCCGCACTATTTCCTGATAAATTCAGGCGGCACTGTGTCATAAGGCGCCGGCTGCGGGTAGTAGGTACCGCCATAGTTGTTATACGCCGGCAGCGCCTGACCGTAACCATAACCCGGATAGGCCGGTGCCATCATCGCCGGATAGAGTGGCGGGTAGGGGCTGTAACGGTCATGGTTATTCGACTTGCTGCCGAAAGAAAAACAAAACGCGGATGCAGTTGCGGGAACCGCCGCAACCAGCAGCACCAGCACCGGAAACTTTACTGCCAGACCCTTGTTTGTGTGTTTCATGCGCTGCTCCTGTTACATCAGTTGATAGGGTGTCTCGTCCGACAGGTTCAGCACCTGTGAAACAACCTTGACGGCCTCCTCGACAAACATATCAAGGTCCGACCATTGCTCCGAGTGCCCGATTAGCTGCTCCCCGTCCGCCATGATAATGCGCATATCATGGCCGGATCCGGCCACCTGCTCTGCAGTGAGATAGATCCCCGGCTCGGGATTCTGCCCCTGGCTGACAGCCATGACCCAGGCATAGCGGGTATCGCCGCCGCTTTCAATTTCACCCAGCACCGTCAGGGTAAACTCACCATAACTGTAGCGTCGCAGCGGGATAGCCGTCTGAATTGCAGGTTTCTTCAAACTATAGTCCACTTATTTGAATTGCACAGGCCATCATCATTACCGATTAACCCGAAAATTTCAATTTGCTGAATCTGCCCGGGATTCAGCTATTATGGTTTCCATGCAAGAACTGATATGTCCGTTCGGCGCCACCCAGGCAAAAGAAGATTTTGGCTGCCGTCATGCGAGCAAGATTGTCCGTCGTGGTGGCGCAGAATTTGCCTGTAATTCTGCCGACATGCATGTCGCGTGCAGCCACCTGCTACGGCGCCTGAAAGATGTGGCATTGCCTGAATTCGAAGTAGCAGACGATCTGACGCAGATGCCGCACAGTACACTGGTAAAGATTCAGTTTGGCGGCCTGCTCGGCCTGCAACGCATCACCGGCACAGAGGCAAAACCTGTCGCCGACATTGCCGCACTCATCGATACAGCCATCAGCGAATTTGCCTGCATTGATGCCATCCCCTGCGAGTCGCTGTGCGGGGATATCCTAAACTACAGGATATCACGCCGCAGCAGGCGCTGATTCACCGCTGCGCAACATCGCGGGTAGCAATAACAGCGTAAATACCGTACTCACCAGCATACCGCCAACAATCACGCCGGCAAGCCCGCGATACAACTCGGTACCGGCACCCGGCATCAACAGCAACGGCAACATACCGAACACGCTGGTCAGCGTCGTCATCAGGATAGGACGCAGGCGCAGACGTACCGCCTGTTCAACGGCAAGGTGCCGCTCAACACCCTGCCGTTCCGCAGTGCGTGTCTGGTAAACCAGCAGAATGGCGTTATTCACCACCAGTCCGAGCAGAATAATAAAACCGATCATGGTGAGCAGATCAAGCGGCTGAAAGCCGGTAATATTCAGAAACCATAGTGCAATCACACCGCCGACCGTGGCCAGCGGCAATACCAGTAATACCAGCAAACTGTCCCGGAAAGAATGGAACAGGGCACTCATCAGCAGGTACAGGATAATCAGCGCCAGCACAAAGCTGCTGCTTAGATTAACGAGCGCCTCATCGAACTTGTCTGCCGCTCCTCCATAGCGTACTCCACCACCTTCAGGCAGATATTCCCTGACTACCGGCTCAATGTTTTCTTTTAGATAAGCAATGGTCTCTTCCAGTGAAACGCCTTCGGGCGGGGTAACCCGCAACGATACCGTGCGGCGCCGGTCCAGCCGGCGTAACTTGTCAGGGCCAGCTGTACGCACCACCTTGACCAGTTCACCATACGGCAGTACACCGGCCTGCGGTGTCGCCAGTGGAATCGCCGCCATTTCCTCGGGCGTATCCCAGCTATCGGCACGCACGATAATATCGAGCCGCTCTTCACCGTCAAAGTAATCGCCGACATACAGGCCATCGCCGATGGCGCGTGATACCTGCGCCAGTATCTCCCGGCTCCAGCCAGCCTCCGCAATACGCCGCTCATCCGGCACCAGCCGCAACTCCGGCTCCGCCAGTTCCAGCCCCGGTGATGGCGTCACGCTCGCCTCCGGCCATTGTCTTTGCAAGGCTGCAAATCCGGCACCGGCAGCTTCCAGCAGGCGGTCCAGATCACGTCCCTGTATATCCATATC
>JAOUCV010000234.1 GCA_029859555.1 Gammaproteobacteria bacterium | reverse complement strand
GTCACCACTCAAGTCCTCGAGGTCTTTGCTTGTCCATCCAGGGTTAGCGCAGCTAGCGTCAGGATCTGGCTGCCTGAGCACATAATCTAACTATAAATGATAATGATTTGCATTTGTAGTTAGATTATCTATAATCTCCAGCAAGAACACGAATCTTGCTGGAGAGTCCCATGAAATTAAAACCTTTTTCTACAGCCACCGCTGCCTGTTTGCTGCTTTGGTCACAATTCATTCTGGCAGACGGGCCACAGGCTACACCGACCATCGAACAGCTGTGGGAGATTATTCAATCTCAACAGGCAGAAATCGAAGCGCTCAAGAAAAAGCAGCAGGAAACAGCGCAACAAGCCGCTGACGCAGACGAAAAAGCAGAGGCGGCAGTGGTGGCTGTTGAAGAGGTTGATACAAAGACCGCAGGTGTTGCCAGCTGGGTCGATAAAACAACCATTGGTGGTTACGGCGAATTGCACTACAACAACTTCGAGGGTGAAGATAACGAAATTGATTTGCACCGATTTGTCCTGTTTTTCGGGCATGAATTTACCGACAGCATCAGATTCTTCTCCGAATTTGAAATTGAACACGGCGTAGCCGGTGATGACAAAAACGGAGAAGTTGAAGTAGAGCAGGCCTATGTCGAGTTTGATCTGAGTGAGAACATGCGCGCCAAGGGCGGTGTTTTCCTGATGCCGGTTGGCATCCTCAATGAAACCCATGAGCCGGGCACTTTTTATGGCGTTGAGCGTAATGATGTTGAGAACATCATTATCCCGAGCACCTGGTGGGAAGGTGGTGCTGCATTGAGCGGTTATTTTGCCAATGGCATCAGCTGGGACCTTGCCATTTCATCAGGTCTCGAAATGCCGACAACAGGCAAAAATGCCTTTCGCGTACGCAGTGGTCGACAGAAGGTTTCTGAAGCGACCGCCAATGACCTGTCATATACAGGCCGCCTGAAATACACCGGTGTGCCGGGGCTGGAGCTGGCGGGTACAGTGAACTACCAGAGTAACGCTACCCAGAGTAACAATGACGGCCTTAACGAGGGTATCCTGTACGAAACCCATGCCATCTATAACCGCGGGCCATTTGGCCTGCGCGCGCTTTATGCCCGCTGGAACTTCAATGGTTCGGCAGTCTCGGCAGCCGGCGCAGATGACCAGTATGGCTGGTACATCGAGCCCAGCTACAAGCCATGGGAAAAAGTTGGATTGTATACGCGCTATGAGAAACTTGACGGTGCACGTGATCAGGACCAGTTCGAGCAGTGGGAAATTGGTGCCAACTTCTGGCCGCACCCGGACGTTGTCCTGAAAGCGGACTATCGTGACCGCAGCGTGGATAGCAATTCCTCGGGTGCTGATGATGTCAAAGCCTTTGATCTTGGCATCGGATATCAATTCTAGTTAGCAGCTGATGTTGACCGGTCGAGACGACTTGCTGGCTATTTGCAGAAGTCTGGTGCAGCCAACTGGACTGGTAGCGCTGGTCTTGCTGTTAGTGCTCCCGTTTCATGCCCTGGCCGAGGGCCCTTACCAGACCAGGGAAGCATTTCTGGAAGAAATCTTTAGTGGTAAACCACCGTCGCCAGAGGTTATTTGGCTAAGGGGAGAGGTAAAAGAAACAACGGCTGAAATACTGGGTCATGCCTATCCCGGCATCCGGGTTCGCTACTGGGGCGTGGATAATCGCACCGCCTGGGTTCTGGAGGAGATTGGTAAAACACAGCCTATTACTGTGGGTCTTGTTGTCAACGACAACGGCATAGAATCCATCCGCGTGCTGGCGTTCCGTGAAAGCCGTGGCTGGGAAGTCCGCTATGCTTTTTTTACAGACCAGTTCCCCGGCATCAAGTTGACAGATGAGCGCAAGCTGGACCGGCATATCGACGGGATTTCCGGAGCAACACTTTCGGTCAGGGCGTTAAAGAAACTGTCCCGACTGGCCCTCTATCTGCATCAGCAGACAGTGCAGGAAAATGACTCGTCACAATAAAAAGAAGTCACGCGCCAGGCTGCTTCGTTCACTCTATATCTGGCACCGCTACATTGGCATCAGCACGGCAATATTTGTGATCATTCTGAGCTTCTCAGGGCTGGTTCTCAACCACACTGACGAGCTGAATCTCGACGCAGCCTATGTTCAGTCTGATCTTTTGCTGGACTGGTACGGCATAACCGCACCTGAGGGACTGCTCAGTTATACAGCTGGTTCTGCACAGATTACCGCCGTGAATGACAAAATCTTCTGGGACAACAAACCGCTGCTTCATATAGCTGCACCTCTTGCAGGCGTGCAGGCTTTCGGTGGCCTGGTCGTGATTGTTGCCGGTGGCAGTCCCGTCCTGTTTACCGCACAGGGAGAACTGGTTGAGAAACTGGAGAACGTTGCGGGTGTGCCGACGGGCATTCAGGCAATCGGTTTATCGTCACAAGGATTACTGGCAGTGAAGACAGTGCGGGGTATTTACCTGGCAGATGAGAACCTGCTGGAGTGGGTCAGGGCAGGCGGTCCGGAAATAAACTGGTCATCCACACAAGCAACGGAGCCAGCATTGCTGAAGTCCCTGCAAAATGCCTATCGCGGTACCGGCCTGCCGATCGAGCGCATCATGCTCGACCTGCATAGCGGACGGATACTCGGGCGCGCGGGTGTTTATATCATGGATGCCGCCGCCATTGGTTTTCTGCTGCTGGCAGCCAGCGGGGTCTGGTTATGGTTGCGCCGGCGGGCCAGTATCAGGGCCCATCGGCAAAAGACAGAAAGTAGTGCGGTCGCAAGAAGTTGACTCTTGCCTGATCGTTAACCGGCCCAACCAGGCCTCTGACAATCAGCAGGAATATCGAAAGGTTTCGCCTCACTTGCCCCAACGCTATCTACTTCAATCCTCACAGTCTCCTCTGCAAAGAGGGTATCCCTGGAAAGAGTAAAGACGACCAGGTTACCCAATGATTCAGCAAAAGATGTTATCGCTGCCTCAAGAAAGCTTGCATTGAGCGCATTCACAAACTCACCACGTGTCCCGGCAAGTCGTTCTAGTGCTGCTCGTCCTTCGACGATCCGATCTATATCAGCATCTTTCTGAAAGGTGCCCAGCATAATGGCCGTCGTATGGCATCGATCCATCAGTGACACAAGCTCATCTTCGGTAATCTTCAGAGACGCATTGTCTACACCGTCAGATTGCACCACCAGCAGGGTGGCCGGGCGATTGCGCTCTACCAACCCCAGATCATCGGCATCGGGATTATAGATTTCATCAATACCAATCGGTCCCATCAATCCCGTTCCCATGGCATCGTAGAGCGGTGTATTTTGATTTGGGAAAGCAGCATCATAATCGTTGGCAGCCTTCAGAGCAGCAAGGTCATCTGTCCAGTGGTCTCCTGGCACAGGTTTAACAGCGATAACCGGCTCACCGGTACCCGGATCAGTAGAAAAGTTAATTGTTTCCGCCTCAAGACCCGGGCGGGCATTATCCAGGACGGCATCATACAGATTACCCATTCCTATTAAATCAGCTGTCGAAATACTGGCCGAATAGTCTGCAAGCGTCACGAGGGAGAGCACGTCACCCCCTGCCGCAACAACATCCCAGTCTGCAGGGCGGTTTACCGTAACGCCGCCAACAGTGACTGTTGCACCCTCGAAGTCAGTCAGTGTCATGGGGGTGCCATTTCTTCTCACCCCGTTAACGTAGAGTTTCAGATCGCCATTGATATCTATTTCCGTTCCCAGGATGAACAGACCAACAAGTGGGGAAACACTCAGAAAATCACACCCGGGTGGAAGCGCATCAGCCGGCGTCAGAGCATCGATCTCAGCCTGGGTCAGGGTACATTGACCCTTGTTGGCACTTGCCGTGCCGTTGTTGCCACCATCGCTACCACCACAGGCGCTCAATAGCAGCGCCAGTGTGCCTGCCAATAACAGGCAGAAGCCTCTGCTCCAGAACGCGAAGTTATCGTCGAACGTCGTGTAAGCATATGATTTGCAGTCCATATTAAGACCCTCCAGGTTCCTTCCTTTGTTTATCATCAATCAAAGCTGTTTGTAAATCTATTGTACGAAGGTCTAAGAACACGTCCCTCGTCTCCAGCATCCGCGCGAATTATCATACATTCATATAGAAAATAACAACTTGAATATACTAAGTTATTTACTCAGCGCATACTTGTCTGAATACGCCAAAATATTGTCTTCCTGGGTAGGACCTACAATGACTGCGCTTGTTCCCGGGCGTTA
>JAOUCV010000233.1 GCA_029859555.1 Gammaproteobacteria bacterium | reverse complement strand
GTATTAACCGTAAGTGCTGGTTAAAATGCGATTCTTAAATTGATCCATATCAAAGTCTCTTACCTAGACATGAGATAGCCTCCGTAACATAAGTAAAAGCAATAAAGCAGGGGGGGTATCATGAAACGTAGAGACTTTTTGACCATTGGGATTAAGTCGGCGATGGCTGCCGGTCTGACCACTGCTGTTCCTGTCAGTTTATTACGAACCCATAATGCACACGCTGCAATACTAGCCGCTGGTCTCTCTGACCCGGCATCGCAACCACTGTTCACAAACATAGCACCGAACGCTATGTCAGCGGCCTTCAAGTATGTGGCACAGAATAACAAGCTTAACATTGTTATGGGACAGGCCATCCAGATGACGGGGCTAGTAGGCACAGATGGCTACACACAGGTTCCAACTACAATATGGGGCTATGGCACCAAGGAACTGGGCGTAACTTGGCCGGGGCGCACGCTGGAGATTAATACTGCCGATGACCCACTGGAGGTAACCTGGGAAAACAACCTGGTATCAGCCATGGGTAACACTCCACTACCGCACCTACTGCCTGTGGATACCAGCCTACATTGGGCGTATTCACTGCATGGTTACGATGCAAACAGCATCGCTGCAGATGGTATACCGGTCGTGCCGCATGTCCATGGCGGTCTAAATGATAGTTCGTTTGATGGCAACCCGGAATATTTCTTTAGCCCGAAATTCGGTGTAAAGGGTCCACGCTGGGTAAGTAAAAAATATAAATATGGTGGTTCGGATTGGAACGATGTGGCTGGCATGACCTGGTATCACGACCATGCGCTTGGAATCACGCGACTCAATGTCTATGCAGGACTGGCCGGTTTTTTACCCGTGCGTGACGGTGCAGATACTGGCGCCGCAGATAATGAACTAGGCCTGCCCGCCGACCCCTATGAACTGGGATTTGCCGTACAGGATCGCATGTTCCGCAACACGGGCGAGTTGTTCTACCCGGCCTTCCCGGGTGATCCTTTCTACGAGGACTTCATCACGGATGAAGGTGTTATTTTACCTGAAGACATTTTTCCTGATGGCGGGCCGACGGCATTGGCTGAGTTCTTTGGTGATCACATCGTGGTCAACGGGATTATCTGGCCTAAATATGAGGTGGAACAGCGACAGTACCGTGTACGTATAGTCAACGGTTGTGACAGTCGTTTCATGCGGCTGCGCCTCAAGGTCATCTCTGGCGGTGCTGGCAACCCGGCAGCGATTGACCCGGCTTCCGGCAGCACCGTGCCCTTTTACATTATCGGCTCTGATCAGAGTCTTCGGGCATCAGCCATCCACACCAGGGAAGTTGACTTTGCACCTGGTGAGCGTCTGGATCTTGTAATCGACTTCAAAGATGTACCGGCTGGCAGTCGTGTCATCGTAGAGAACCTACTGGGTGATTCACCCTTCGGTGGCGGTTTACCCAAAAAAGGTGATCTGTTTCCCGACCGACGCACCGACCGGGTGATGGCCTTCGACGTTATGCTGCCGCTTGATGGTAGTCGCTCCGATTCCAATATCTACGATGGCTACCTCCTTGGCGGTGGTGTGGATGTTGGTACTGCGGTGCGTACCCGCAAGCTGGCTCTGTTTGAAGGTACCGATGAATTTGGCCGTTTGCAGCCACTGCTAGGTACTGCCGAACCGGTATACGATGTTGAGGGTAACGGCGTGGAAGGCGCCATTGCCTGGCACAGCCCTATCACCGAGAACCCTGGCTTGGGCGACACTGAGGTTTGGGAAATCTATAATGCCACCGGTGACGCACATCCTGTGCATGTTCACCTGGTACATTTCGAAGTCGTTGACCGACAGGCGTTTAAGGCGGATTCTATCGAGCAGCCAGTCCTGCAACATAATGGTAGTTATGGTGTTGGTTTCCGGCTCGAGAATATAAAAAAACTGGGACAACCTCGTGGTCCGAATGTGCAGGAAGAAACCCGTCGTGACATGGTGACAGCACTACCGGGCGAAGTAACGCGCATCAAGATGACTTTCAACAAGCCCGGCCGCTACGTCTGGCACTGTCATATCCTTTCACATGAGGATCACGAGATGATGCGGCCATTACACGTTGGTCCAGGACCCTTTTGAAGGCAAACTCAATCCGTAGTATCCAGGATAATTGCTACATATACTGAATAATTTCCGGCGGCCTTCGGGTCGCCATTTTTTATGAAAGTGCAGACTTCCGATGTTGCTGAATAGTTGCCCTTCGCTGGTCGTCCGTGTAAGTCAGTAGTTGGCCGAACCAAGAAGTTGAGTGGCCAATCACTGTTGATACCCCGGGATGAAACGAACGTCCGCAATCCGGAAGCAGACGTTTAGCCGCGTCTAACATAAGTAATCACTTCAAGACCGGAGCCGACCCTGACAGGAAGTACAGCGTAAGTTGTTGTATGTGTATAAGTACAGAATCCTGACATCCGGGTTCTGGTGGTCATCAGCTTTCGAAATGCCAAATTCACATCGGGTGCCTGTTATTGCTGAAAATCCAATCAATAAGAACTACTTATAGTTACAAGAAGATATTCCAATTTGCCTTATTGGATGGATTGTTGAAAATCCAGTCTGATGACGGTGCTGGTAGCAGCTAATGGTCTCGAAACAATGACAGGCCGCTAGCACCAACACAACAACATAAACCTTTAAGGAGTTGCTCTTATGCCGTTGATCCATATAGCAGACATGCTGAATCACGCGTATGAGAATCACTATGCCGTTGCTGCTTTCGACGTGGTCAGCCTGGATTTCATTTCCGGTGTCATGGCTGCCGCCGAAGAAAAGCACGCGCCGGTCATCATCAGCCTGGCCGAATCTCATTTTGAACACTTCGATTTTGAACTGCTCATGGCGGCGGTGGTACGGTCGGCAGAACGTTCAACCATACCTGTAGCGATTCACCTGGATCACGGTGAATCCCTGGAGTCTGCCGTGCGTGCTGTTAACCTCGGCTGCACCGGCATCATGGTCGATGCGTCAAATCAACCTCTTGATGAAAACATTGCTAAAACCAGGGCCGTAGTTGACATGGCACATGCCTGCGGCATCCCTGTTGAGGGAGAGCTGGGTTATGTCCCGGGAGTGGAAGGCGAGGATGCTGAGCGTCATCCCGGAGATGTTCAATATACGACTGTCGAAGAGGCAAGACGCTATATCGATGAGACCGGTGCAGATTTTCTGGCTGTCTCCATCGGTACAGTACACGGTCGCATGAAAGGAGAGCCGAAGCTGGACATCGAGCGTCTCGCCCGGATAAACGATGCCCTCAAGCTACCGCTGGTGATTCATGGTGGTACAGGGTTGCGTGAGGATCAGTACAGGAGCCTGATCGATAACGGTGTTACCAAAATAAATTACTACACGGCTCTGGCCGATGCGGCAGGACAGCGCATCAAGGCTAACGTCGAATCAGAAACGAATTGCAGCTATACAAGCCACACACACGGGGTAGCCGAGGCAGTGCAGCACGAAGCAGAACGATGCATCGACATCTGGGGCAGTAGCGGGCGTGCTGATGCAATGCTCGCGAGTTGTCGCCCATGGCTTGCTGTAGAGCATGTCATATTTTTCAATACCGAAAAGCTCAATACAGCTGCAACAGAAGACATGATGAACGAGGGCAGAAAAGTTATTGGCAGCATACCAGGTGTACAACGGGTATTTACCGGACATGCTGTCGACGAGGACAGCTCATACAGGCATTGCTGGGTGGTGCGCTTCTCTGCACGTGCTGTTATCGACAGCTATCGCGACCACCCGGCGCACCAGGATTTTGCTGACAACCGCTTTCGTCCCTATGCCGGAAGTCGGCTGAGTATCGATTTTGAAGAGTGCAACGTGGAAAAATAACATGGCCCGCATAGAAGTATTAAACACTTATTTTGTGCCTGACTCTGCATGCCTGCAAACTTGAAATACCTGCAGAGCAACTACCCACTAATCATCCATTGGCTTCAACCCTCTCGACCCGGACAAATCATTCATACCCCGGGAGTAAATGGGCTCTGACCCCTTTTTTTATTTCATTAGACACCGGCACCTGGGCCGGGCTGCTGAGGCATCCTTCAAAGAGCTGTTTGACAGCGAGGAGAGCACATTTACAAACCTGGGGGTGGAGGGGTATGCAATCGCGGTGCATGCCATGAATCAATGTCAGTCTGAAACGGACCGTCAGTGCATCAATATGGCAATACGCTCAATAGAAAATTTCGAAGATATCATGG
>JAOUCV010000232.1 GCA_029859555.1 Gammaproteobacteria bacterium | reverse complement strand
CGGCAGGTGCAGTACCGGGCCAAACCGCCGGAACGCAAGGAAGACTAGGAACAGACCTCTATTTGCACCTACTGCAAGGATAAGGGGACCTATCTGTTTTTTTGGGGCAGGCTTACAATATTGCCTTATTAATCTGCAATTTTCAATAAAAAGACTTCCAGGTCACATCCTGCTGAGGATGCCGTCTGCTGCCCTGATGCCGCTGGCCCAGGCCCCGGTAATCCCTCTGCTGGTCCCTGCCCCGTCTCCCGCCAGGTAAATATTTTCCGCCGCCTTGAAATACTTGTCTATAAAGCGCGGTTTATTGGCATAGAGCTTGATTTCCGGATAATACATGATGGTGCCGGGATGCAGGACCCCGGGTACGATGGTGTCCAGCATTTTCATGGCGCTCCAGATGGGCTTTAAGATCTTGGCAGGCGTTGCCAGGCTGATGTCACCGGCCGTACAATCTGCTAATGTCGGCTCAAAATCATTTAGATCCCTGTTAAAGGACTTGACCTCCGACCGTCTGCCCAGGCGGAAATCGCCCACCCGCTGCATGATCGGCTTGTTGCCACCCAGGAGCATGGCCTGGCAGCCAAGCATTTCAGCAAAATCCTGACCACTGGCCAAAGGTTCGGTCAAGGTCACAGTTTTGAGCAAGGCGAAGTTGACCATACCATTCCGGGGGCGGGAATGACTGTAGGCGTGCCCATTGACGCTGAAGTATTCACGGCCGACCCTGGTTTCGTAGCGTTCCCTGACAACATAGGCAGCTCCGCTGTTGGTGCAGAAGGTGCGCACCCTATCCGGAAAATTGAACTTGGGGTCATAATAGTCCCTGACGATGGAAAAGCGTTCCTCACGGGTCTCGACCCTGATGCCGATATCGACAACATTGTCAAGGAACGGGATACCGGCTTTTGCCATCGCAAGCTGCAGAAAACGGAATCCCCCGCGTCCCGGCGCCAGAATAAGATCCTGGTAGCCGATCTCCCTGTGGTTGGTAATAATCCTTCTGGCAGAGGGATCAATATCGTTGACCGTCTCCTCCAGACTCACCTCGACATTGCGCCTGGCAAGCTCGTCCATGAGCCGCTTGATTAGCTGGAGACCACCGTCTGTTCCCAGGTGACACTGGCGGATGTCAAGCAGGCTCACCCCCAGGCGTTCTGCCCGCAGCTGATAAGTCTCCAGATCGGTCCTCTGCATGAATTCAGGCTTGAGACGCTCAATGACCATTGGCAGATAATGCTCCGCCTGTTTGCCGGTCCAACAGTCTACCGGAAACCCAACCGGGTATGTAAAATTCATCTTGCAGTCGTGCCTGAGGCCCCCGGTACAGAGGTTTTCCTTATCAATTACCAGGATCCGCAGGCCAGGTTTCTGATCACTCAGACGAAACGCCGCACCCAGTCCGGCGGGCCCGGTGCCAACAATGATGCAGTCATATGTCTTCATTAGATGATCCACGCAGTTGTATAACTTTTCCAGGGTGCATTTGCATACCATTTATTATACACCGATCGAGACGAAAAGAGACCGTTTTGATTTTGACGGGGTCAGGTTTGCCAATAGACAGCCTGTAAATATATTTTCTTGAGGGCTGGAAAGAATATTATTGCGGCACTTTGCCGGTTCTGCCGGATTAGCCCATATCTATCTCGACATGGTGCTCCTGGCTGTCATCCACAAGGGAAATTATGCCTTGCGGTGGCCTTGTACCATCAGCACCGATTTCACTTGTCACGGCACCATCCACCGTCACGCGTATCACATGATCCGATCTTTTACCGACGCGCTTGACTGTGATGTGGTAGAAGGTCTCGCGATAGCGATAGTGCATTTTGTACGACTCCCAATGGGCCGGGATACACGGCGCAATGCGCAGCTGGTCCACTTCCAATTGCAGGCCCAGAAGGGTTTCCACCGTCAGCCGGTACATCCAGCTTGCCGCCCCGGTATACCAAGTCCAACCGCCTCGCCCTGTGTGTGGCGGTACATCGTAAATATCCGCACACATGACATACGGCTCGACCTTGTAGCGTTCGATCTCCTCAGGTTCACTCCCGTGATTAACCGGATTGAGCATGGCGAACAATTCCCACGCGCGTTCCCTGTCACCCAGCATGGCAAACGCCGTCGCGGTCCAGATCGCGGCATGGGTATATTGGCCGCCGTTCTCGCGGACGCCGGGAACGTAGCCCTTGATATAACCGGGCTCAAGGTCTGATTTATCGAAAGGAGGGGCAAGCAGTTTGATTAACTGTGCATCGCGCCGCACCAACCGTTTGTACACCGCCGCCATCGCTAGGCGGGCTCGCATGGGATCACCGCCGCCCGAAATGACCGCCCAACTCTGGCTGATGGAATCGATCTGGCATTCGTCATTGTCGGACGAGCCCAGAGGGGTGCCATCATCGAACCATGCCCGCCGATACCATTCACCATCCCATGCATGGTCCTCAATGTTGCTGGAGAGCAACGCAGCCTGTTTGGTGCAGAAATCGGCAAAAGCCGCGTCGCCCCGGCCCCGGGCAAGATCTGCAAACAGCTGGAGGTTTTCGTATAGAAACCACGCCAGCCAGACGCTCTCGCCCTTGCCCTCTCGGCCGACAAGATTCATGCCGTCGTTCCAGTCGCCACAACCCATCAACGGTAATTGATGTTGGCCAAAGCGTAAACCATGCTTGATGGAACGCACGCAATGTTCATAGAGGCTTGCCGATTCAGACGAACGTTGCGGCTGGTCGTAATACGCCTCTTCTTCCGGATTCAGCTCGCGGCCCTCCAGAAAATGTACCGGCTCGTCGAGTACTCCCGTATCACCGGTCGCCAGCACATAACGGCAGGTGGCATACGCCAGCCACAGATAGTCATCTGAGAAATGGGTGCGCACCCCCTGGCCGTTGGGTGGATGCCACCAGTGTTGCACGTCTCCCTGGAGAAACTGGCGCGCAGCACAACGAATTAAGTGCTCGCGGGCGAGCCACGGTGTTGCATGGATAAGCGCCATTGAGTCCTGTAACTGATCACGAAAACCATAGGCCCCGCCGGACTGATACTGCCCACTGCGGCCCCAGAGCCGGCAGGACAGGGTCTGGTAGACCAGCCAGCCGTTGGCCATAACGTCCAGGGCTGGATCCGGCGTCTCCACATGCACCGCCCCCAGGGTACGATTCCAGTGCTCCCATACCGCTTCTAAGGCCTGCCGTGCGCCAGCCGGCCTACTGAATCGCTGGATCAAATGTTGAGCTTCGTCGGTATTGTGTGCCGCACCGAATATGAAGACGATTTCGCGTTCTTGCCCGGCGGCCAGCTCGATCTGCGTCTGAATGGCGACGCACGGATCAAGGCCCGCACCTGTCCTGCCCGACAAACTTTTGCGGTGCATAGCTGCCGGGCCAGCCAATGAGCCGTTGCGGCCGATGAACTCTGTCCGGTTACCGGTTACCGTTCGCACGTCTTCGCTGATCTGCGCAAAAACGACTCTATTGGCGCATTCGCGGCCGTAAGCATTGCGGGCAAACAGCGCCCCGCTGTACGGATCCATTTCAGTAACAATGTGCATCAGATTGGTGTGCCGCCACTCACCGAGCACCAGCTCCCAATAGCCGGTCAACGACAGGCGACGCGACCGTTTCGAATGGTTGCACAACGTTATCACCACAAACTTTACCGGCGCGTCCATGGCGACGTAAGTATACAGCTCCGAGGAGATCGAGGCTTCGTAATGTTCAAACACGCTGTACCCAAACCCGTGCCGGCACACATAACCGGACTGGCTGGGGGCGGGCAAGGGCGTCGGCGACCAGTACGCCCCGGTTTCCTCGTCGCGGATGTAGAGCGCCTCGCCGCTGCTGTCACTCAGTGGGTCATTATTCCAGGTGGTAAGCCGGAACTCGTGAGCATTTTCTACCCAGGTATAACAGCTGCCGCTTTCACTGACCACAGTGCCAATGTGCGGGCTGGCAATGACATTTACCCAGGGCGCCGGGGTATTCTGGCCAGGCTCGAGGGTGACGACATATTCATGTCCATCGGTCGTGAAACCTCCCAGGCCGTTTGAGAAAATGCGCTCGCGCGCCAGCAACGGATGGGCCGGTTCAACTGCCGGTTGCCGCGATGGTGCCAGCGGACTTGGCAAACGCTCTACCGGTAATGAGCGTTGCACCTGCTCAAGCATGGTCTCGGCAGTATCGGTGAGTACGACACGGGCGACAGCCTGGAACAGGACCCGGTCCTCCTCGGTAAGTTCTTCGGCGCGTCGCACAAAGACCC
>JAOUCV010000231.1 GCA_029859555.1 Gammaproteobacteria bacterium | reverse complement strand
TCCGATTACCGCCCATGGCGCGGAAAAATTACGCGAAGAACTGACGCGGCTGAAGACCATTGAACGGCCACGCATTATTCAGGCGATTGCGGAGGCGCGGGCACACGGCGATTTGAAAGAGAATGCCGAATACCATGCCGCGCGCGAACAACAGAGTTTTGCCGAAGGTCGCATCAAGGAAATCGAGGGCAAGTTGAGTAATGCCCATATCGTTGATGTCACTACCATGGAAGCCACCGGCAAGGTGGTGTTTGGTAGCACGGTTGAGTTGATTGATGAAGATACCGAGGAAACGGTTGTCTACCAGATCGTCGGCGAGGACGAAGCCGACATCAAGGGCGGCAAGATTTCCTTCAGTTCACCGATTGCACGTGCGCTGATTACCAAGCTGGAAGGCGATGTGGTGTCCGTTATCGTTCCGGGTGGCGAAAGAAACCTGGAAATCGTTGAAGTCCGCTACATTTAATTTCGAACGCACGTCTTTCTTCTCTGCAGGAGCGCATCTTGTGCGCGATTGCCGGTGTATTCCATGAAAGTCAATCTGATACCCGTCCTCGAACGTATCCTGCTCACTCTCTGGGTGGGCAGCCTCTGGGTGGTCGGTTTTATCGTGGCCCCGGTGTTGTTCACCGAATTGAATGACCGCGCCGTGGCCGGCAGTGTCGCTGGTGTCCTGTTTACCGTCACCAGTTACATCGGACTCGCCAGTGGCAGTGTGTTGCTGCTGCTGAATGCTGTGGTTCGCAAGCGCATAAACTGGCGCGCGCTGGTCCTCCTTGGCATGTTGTCTCTGATCCTGGTTGGCCAGTTTGTGATTACACCGATGGTGGTGGATCTGCGTTTGCAGGGACTCACGGATACACCCCGATTCGGTCAGTTACATGGTGTGGCGAGTGTACTGTTTTTGCTGACCAGCGTGCTTGGACTGGTGCTGGTCGCAGCGGGGCGTTATCGCCAGGACTAGTCCGGGTGCTTGCGGTAGATGAGCGCAATGTGGCCGATGGCCTGTACCAGCTCGGCGTCAAAGCGGTCACAGATCCTGGTGATGATCCGCTTGCGCTCATCGCGTTCAGCACCGCCGACCTTGATCTTCATCAGTTCATGGTGCTCGAGAGACAGCTCGATTTCACGCAGTACCGCCTTGCTCAGCCCGGCATTACCGAGGCTGACTACCGGCTTGAGGGTGTGTCCGCGACCTCGCAGGTCGTGCTTCATTTTTTCAGTCAGTGCCATGGCAATATCATCTTGAATGAGTACAGGATTCCGTGAACAATAGTGTGATTATACGGTCTACCAGTTACCAGTAGACAGGGAACCATGGGTAAAAGTAAAAGTAGCCACCAGTGGCTGAGAGCACATTTCGATGATGAATTCGTCAAGCGCGCGCAGCATGACGGCTATCGCTCGCGTGCGGTTTACAAACTGGAGGAAATTCAGCAGAAAGACCGCATTCTGCGTGCCGGCTCCGTGGTTGTGGACCTGGGTGCGGCTCCCGGTGGCTGGTCGCAATATGCAGTTCGCCAGTTGGGCTCAAAGGGCCGGATCTTCGCGCTGGATATTCTGCCGATGGACGATTTGCCCGGGGTGGAGTTCATCGAGGGCGATTTCAGGGAGAGTGAAGCACTTGATTCCCTTATGAAAAAGCTTGATGGTGCATCTGTAGACCTTGTAATGTCAGATATGGCCCCCAATATAAGCGGAATGGAGGCTGTCGACCAGCCACGCAGTATGTACCTGATGGAACTTGCCGCTGAATTTGCGGCAGAAGTGCTGCGTGAAGGAGGCGATCTGCTCTTCAAGGGTTTCCACGGTGAAGGCTTCGATGAGCTTATCAAGAATTTGCGTAGTCACTACAGCAAAGTATTGATTCGTAAACCTAAAGCTTCACGCCCCCGCAGCCGTGAAGTATATGTACTGGCAAAAGGTCGCCGCCAGCCGATTGTGTCATAATGACCAAAGCCACGCTTTTGACGCATTGAATTGCAACGGATTCAGGGCATCTTACAAAGCATAACAAGAGGTAAACCGGTTTGAACGATTTGGCAAAGAATCTCATTCTCTGGGTTGTTATCGCACTCGTGCTGATGACCGTTTTCAACAATTTCGGTCCAAAATCAACAGGCAGCGAGTCTATTAACTACTCTGACTTTATCAACGAAGTGCAGCAGGGCCAGGTCCAGCTGGTAGAAATCGAAGGCCATACCGTCAAGGGTACCCGTAGTGACGGCTCGCGGTTCTCGACCCAGACGCCGCCGGAAGACCCGAAAATGGTGGATGACCTGCTGAGTAACAAGGTCGAGGTCAAGGTGGTTGAGCCGAACCAGCATGGTCTGCTGATGACCATCTTCATTAACTGGTTCCCGATGTTGTTGCTGATCGGTGTGTGGATCTTCTTCATGCGCCAGATGCAGGGCGGTGGCAGCCGCGGCGCCATGTCGTTTGGCAAGAGCAAGGCGCGCATGCTTGGCGAAGACCAGGTGAAGACCACTTTTGCTGATGTCGCCGGTGTCGAAGAGGCCAAGGAAGAGGTCGGTGAGCTGGTTGAATTTCTCAGTGACCCGAGCAAGTTCCAGCGTCTTGGCGGCAAGATTCCGCGCGGTGTCTTGATGGTGGGCTCTCCGGGTACCGGCAAGACGCTGCTGGCCAAGGCCATTGCCGGCGAGGCCAAAGTACCGTTCTTTACCATTTCCGGTTCCGATTTTGTGGAGATGTTCGTCGGTGTCGGTGCCTCCCGTGTACGCGACATGTTCGACCAGGCCAAGAAACACGCACCCTGCATCATCTTCATTGACGAGATCGATGCCGTCGGTCGTCATCGTGGTGCCGGTCTCGGTGGTGGTCACGATGAACGTGAGCAGACGCTAAACCAGTTACTGGTTGAGATGGACGGTTTTGAGGGTAACGAGGGCGTTATCGTTATTGCTGCAACCAACCGTCCCGACGTACTGGATCCGGCGCTGTTACGCCCCGGTCGTTTTGATCGCCAGGTGGTGGTGCCGCTGCCGGATGTTCGTGGCCGTGAACAGATTCTGAAAGTGCATATGCGCAAGGTGCCGATGGCCGACAACGCCAAGGCCAGTGTCATTGCACGCGGTACCCCGGGTTTCTCCGGTGCCGACCTTGCCAACCTCGTCAACGAGGCGGCACTGTTTGCCGCGCGCGGTAACAAGCGCCTGGTCGATATGGAAGACCTGGAAAAGGCCAAGGACAAGATCATGATGGGCGCGGAACGTCGCTCCATGGTGATGGGTGAGGACGAGAAGAAGCTCACTGCCTACCACGAGGCCGGGCATGCCATCGTTGGCCGTTCCATGCCGTCGCACGATCCGGTCTACAAGGTCAGTATCATTCCGCGTGGACGTGCGCTCGGCGTCACCATGTTCCTGCCGGAAGCAGACCGTTACAGCCACAGCAAGGAGTTCCTGGAAAGCCAGATTTGCAGCCTGTTTGGTGGCCGCATCGCCGAGGAGCTGATATTCGGTGCCGACAAGGTGACTACCGGTGCTTCCAACGACATCATGCGCAGCACCGAACTGGCGCGCAATATGGTCACTAAATGGGGGCTCTCCGAGAAGCTCGGGCCGCTGACCTACAGTGAAGATGAGGGCGAGGTATTCCTGGGTCATTCCGTCGCCCAGCACAAGGCGGTTTCGGATGAAACGGCGCATGACATCGACAAGGAAATCCGTTCTATTATTGATCGTTCCTATGCGCGTGCGGAAGAGATCCTCAAGTCCAATATCGATAAATTGCACAAGATGGCCGATGCCTTAATGAAGTTTGAAACCATCGACAGCGATCAGATCGACGACATCATGGAAGGCAAGGACCCGCGTCCGCCGGCTGACTGGGATGACTCTGATTCAAAATCCTCCGGTTCCGGCGACTCAAGCAACAAGGGTGCTGATACAACACCAGACTCCACCATCGGTGGCCCGGCAGGGCAGCACTAACAGTAGCAAGGGTACAGGCCCCGACTCCTGCAAACGGCTGCAGGAGTCGGGGCCTGTACCCTTGCTCTACGGAGCAGGAAATTATGGGGCAAGATCGCGCCAAGCCTCCAGTACCCACCAGCGTTGCGGTAGTCCCGCCAACGGGGATAAAGAGCCGGGAAACATCATCAGCGCCTGCGTCGCAGGCCGATACTCAACTTGCACACTTCTTCAACGAGTCGCTCGACCTCCTGTGTGTGGCCAGCATGGACGGCTACTTTAAACGCTTGAGCCCGTCGTGGGAGACCTGTTTGGGATGGACCCTGGAAGAGCTGCGGGCCAGACCCTTCTTCGATTTCGTGCACCCCCATGACCTCGATTCCACGCTT
>JAOUCV010000230.1 GCA_029859555.1 Gammaproteobacteria bacterium | reverse complement strand
AGCACAACGCAAAGCGGCGACCGAAGCCGCCGTCTTTGTTCATACCCTTTAAACCAGTTAGGCTTTCTTTCGTCGAGCCACGCTGACCAGTCCCAGCAAACCGGAACCAAACAACCAGGCCGCTGCCGGGACAGGAACTGTCTGAACCTCGGCGAAAACAACAACCCCGCTGCGCGCAACGTTCTGTACGGTGATTTCATTACCTGCCTCAATATATGCAATGGTCTCACCAGAATCGTTCAGCGTGCAACTGCCTGTCTCCAGGCACCAGGCATTGTTACCAGCCCCGATAAGCAGAAACAAGTTATCCCCTGTTGCATTAAAGTCAAACAGCAACTGGGTTGCCGTAGCAGTCGTGGCGGTGCCCTCAATGCTGGTTGCAATCTGGTCCGAATAGTCGATCACAACAGGTGAACCAGGAAGCCCCGGAGACGTTAAGGTGATATTCCAGTCTGTAATATTTATAAAACTCAGCATCCCGATCGTTCCATCCGTTTCGATAAATCCGGTTACTGAACCGCTGCCGACAGTACGGTCAACGTTGTAAATTATCGCGGCATTGGCAATTGTTGACACAGACCAACTGGTTGCAAGTACGCACAAGGCACCTATCAGACGTATTTTTTTCACTATGCTTTCTCCAGAATTATTAGTTATTAGTCTCATCCGTGAGCACCACTATCACGGCGCATGGCTGACTATTCACACAGACTGTTCATATTTTTGTAACACTCATCGATCCAGCTCTTCTGACAGAGCTAATACAGTGTGCCGTATAGAAAAATTACATCAGGGCTGCATACAAAATACTTACGGATTGAGAATCTGGATAACGAAAACTGTCAGCACAAAGGACCATTCAGGGTCACTTCAGAAACCACTCCATCCGCCAATATTAGAAATCGCTAAATGGCAACTGAACGAACGCCCGAGAAAAACGCTAGACTATGAAACACCAGTTGAACGATTTAACGCATGTGTTGCGTCGATCGGTTTAAATCACCACTTTAAACAGTTGTTCACGGACTGGTGAAACTGAATATCCAGAAAAAATTCGGTATTCACACCTTAATTATTAGACGGCTGAGGTTTCTTACTATTACCATCCAAGATACTGTGCTCAACACATCCGTGAAGGTCGAAATATGAAGAGGTGTAAATAATGGCTATACAGGAGCAGGAGCAGCAACGTAAGGTACGACGGCAAAAACTCTTCCGGTTGCTGGTTATCTACCCGATAGCCTGGATTGTCGTCAGTGTGATTCTTTTTTACGTTACCAAAATCAGCTAACCGGTAACCACCCATGCCAGGCCAGGATGAGAAGCAGTCAGTCATTCATCCAGCAAAGATAACTGGCCACTAGTGGCCGACAACAGATATGGGATTACCGGATACGAACGGTAACTATTGGTCGATAGCACGCGTTTACCGCTTCAGGCAGCAACCAGGACTCAGGTGATCGGCAACGGCAGGTATCCCCCCAACGGATGTTAGCTAAAGCGGTACTATCAATGGAGTCATACTTGTCGGGTCTGGCTGACAAAGACGCAGCCACAAGAAAAGGCGGCATAGTTGGCCGCCAGCGTGGTTATCAAGTATCGGAAAAAATTCTGTTCCTGCTCTTGAAACCCTTAACCAGGAAGGACCCGTCCTGATCGACACGCCTGGCGTTGAAAGCTGCAGGGACAACCTCACTGGTTGAATTGGTGCTACCTGTCAGCAAGGCATGCAGTGAACAGAGGATTACCCTGATTCAGCAGGCTTGCTGCCAGATACATATGACGGGCCGGTAGTGAAGTACCCGGAGGGTTGATGGTTTTCTGCGTCAATCAGTTCGAGGTGTATATCGCCAAACCTCCGGTCCGGTGTATGGCGACGGTCTTTATCCACCACACACCTGCCGTTTGTTACCAGAGGAAATGACATCTTGCCGCTAAAGCAGCGCCTCTCTTTGTTTCTTTGTGTATACATTCCGCCCTCCCCCGGTATTTTATTTGCGCAGCAAAATACCTTACTTGACGACTGAATGTAATAAGGGGATTCACTTACATGGTCATACAACGTTACTACGCCCTTTCCAGTAGTAACCATTACTGGCAGATACCCTGCCGCTTGCGGTTGCGAGGTCGCGCCTGCTCCGGAATCTTTTCGTCAGGCGCCGGATGCGCTGATGGACTCACGCAGAGCCGATTCAATCGTCGATGTCGTTTGGATGGCGCCGAGATCAATACCCAGCTCCGCGATGGTCTGTGCGATTGCAGGAGAAATGCCCGAGATAATCGTCTTGCACCCCATCAGCACGGCTGCTTTCGCGATCTTGATCAGGTGATTCGCGACCGCGGTATCGACAACTGCGACACCACCGATATCGAGTAAAAGCGTGCTTGCACGGGTGTCGGCGATACTGGACAAGGCCTTGTTCATAATGTCGACCGAGCGCTTGGAATCGACGATACCCACGATGGGAGCGAACAGCACGCCGTCCCAGATCTTTGTTACTGGCGTGGACATCTCCAGCAGGGCAAGACTTCTCTTCTGGACCTCGACGGTGATATCCGACGCAAACTTCACAATCTTGAGAGGCCTTCCCTCCATGTCAAAGATCGGGTTGTAGGAAGCCTGCAGCCAGACCTCCGCCCCGTCCCTGGTGACCCGCTTGAACTCATCGGCCTCGTACTCACCGCGACCGAGCTTCTGCCAGAAGCGCTTGTACTCGAGCGATTCCGCATACCCGGGATCGCAGAAGATGCGGTGATGCTTGCCGACTACCTCATCGAGGCTGTATCCGAAGATGTCGAGAAAGTTGTCGTTCGCCGTGATCACCGTGCCGTCCAGTTCAAACTCGATCACTGCCTGTGCCCTTTCGATGGCGCGGATCTTGCCCTCGTACTCGGCGATCTGCAGCTTCGAGGCTGTGACGTCTGTTGCGAACTTCACGACCCTGATCGGTTTACCGTCACTGTCCAACACCGGGTTGTAGGAGGCCTGCAGCCAGATTTCCCTGCCGTCCTTCGCCAGCCTCTTGAACTCCGCGGCATGAAACTCGCCGCGCCCGAGTTTTTTCCAGAACTCTGCATACGCATCCGATTCCACGTAGGCCGGGTCACAGAACATACGGTGGTGATGGCCAACAACCTCGTTGACTTCATATCCAAACAGGCGGAGGAAGTTCTCATTCGCTGACACCACCGTTCCATCAAGTTCGAACTCGATAATCGCCTGCACCCTGTCGAGTGCCTCATAGATGGCCAGCATGTCACCGGTTGCCGGCATTGTCTTCTGAACTTCCTTCATTGTCTTTGCTCCGTGAGCCTGGTTTCGGATTAGGGTATCATTGTAGTGGATAGATCGCCACGAGGCCTGCATGAACACTACCAAAGCCATATATACATCCCGTCGCCATGAGCCCTGCAGCCAGCTACAGGCGCTTTCGTTCGACAACTACTGGATCACCGGCTGCCACTGCTTCGCGGCAGCGCGCTGATCCGGATACTCAATGACTCTCTACGCCGACATCCCCGGGGTCGCCATCCAGGTGAGCCGCGACGTCGTAGTGGCATCGATACAGGTCGATCTGGACGATGACGTCCTTGAGCGGTTTCGGGATGAACTGCTGCATCGCCTTCACGAGACCGGCTCGTGCGGCGTCATCCTCGATGTCTCCGGCCTGGAAACACTCGATTCCAGTGAATTCGCCGCGTTGCGTCGTATCATCACGATGTGCACCATCATGGGAGCACAATCAGTGCTGGTGGGTCTGCGGCCGGGGGTCGTCTCTGCCCTGATCGAGGCAGGAGCGGACGTGGACGGCCTGCAGGCCGCCATCAACCTGGACGCCGCCTTTGCCCTGCTCCAGCCGCCGCCCGAAGCCGAAGATGAACCCGAACCCGAAGCGGCAGCCGATACCGACCTTGACCGGGATGACAACCTGCCGTTGAAGTCCGGGCCGGCGCCTGAGGACGAACATTGAGCGCCGAACTGCACCGCACGATCCGTACCGAAATGGATGCCAGCCGCACCGTGCTCGAATCAACCCTGTACTCCCGGGAAGCAGGCTTCGACGAAACGCCGAGCCGCATGATCGCCACCGCGGTATCCGAACTGGTACGCAACATCCTGAAATACGCCGGCAGTGGCGAGATCCGGCTGCGCCGTGTGAAAAAACCGGGTCATCGCGGCATCGAGATCGAGGCAGCTGACGAGGGCCCCGGCATCGCGGACTGCGCAGCGGCGATGGATGACCACTTCAGCTCCGGGGGCACCCTGGGGCTGGGACTGCCCGGCGTGAAGCGCATGATGGACGAGTTCTCGCTGGAGTCGACTCCCGGAG
>JAOUCV010000020.1 GCA_029859555.1 Gammaproteobacteria bacterium | reverse complement strand
ATTACCGAGAAAGAGGCCAATGCCATCCTGCAGCGTGTGCAGGAAGGTGTCGACAAGCCGCGGCCCAAGGTGCTGTTCGAGGTTGGCGAGGTGGTACGCGTCACCAATGGTCCGTTCAACGACTTCAACGGTGTTGTTGAGGAAGTGAACTACGAGAAGAGCCGCCTGCGGGTATCGGTATTGATTTTTGGTCGTTCAACCCCGGTCGAGCTGGAGTTTGGCGACGTAGAGAAGGCATAACACTCTGCAGGGGCACTTTGCCGGTGCATATATCGCGGACACGGTCCGCTCCTGCAATTAATTTATACAGGGGAGCCGCGAGGCGCTTGCACCCACTGGAGTAAAAAATGGCTAAGAAAATCGAGGCATATATCAAGCTGCAGGTTCCTGCAGGCGAAGCCAACCCGAGTCCGCCGGTTGGTCCGGCGCTGGGTCAGCATGGCGTCAATATCATGGAGTTCTGCAAGACGTTTAATTCGCAGACACAGAAAACAGAAAAAGGTTTGCCGATTCCGGTCGTGATTACCGTGTACAACGACCGCAGCTTTACCTTCGTTACCAAGACGCCGCCGGCTTCCGTGTTGCTGAAGAAGGCAGCAGGTATTCCCAAGGGTTCCGGTACGCCCAATACCGACAAGGTTGGCAAGGTGACCCGGGCCCAGCTGGAAGAAATCGCGACCACCAAGATGGTCGATCTGAATGCGGCTGATATGGATGCCGCTGTACAAATTATCGCCGGTACTGCCCGCAGTATGGGCCTTGATGTGGAGGGTTAACGATCATGGCCAAGCTGACAAAACGAGCAAAGGCAATTGCGGAAAAAGTGACTATTGGCAAGCAATACCCGCTGGATGAGGCGCTGGGTCTGCTGAAGGAGCTGTCCGGCGTTAAATTCAAGGAATCAGTCGATATCAGTGTCAACCTCGGTATCGATGCGCGCAAGTCTGACCAGGCGGTACGTGGTGCAACCGTGCTGCCCAACGGTACCGGCAAGACGGTACGGGTTGCCGTGTTTACCCAGGGTGCCAATGCCGATGCGGCCAGGGAGGCCGGTGCAGATATCGTCGGTATGGATGACCTGGCGGAAGAAGTGAAGAAGGGCAATATGGATTTTGACGTAGTGATTGCCTCGCCGGATGCCATGCGTGTCGTCGGCCAGCTCGGGCAGATCCTGGGTCCGCGAGGCCTGATGCCGAACCCCAAGGTGGGTACGGTGGCGCAGGACGTCGCGACCGCAGTGAAGAATGCCAAGGCCGGTCAGGTGCGTTACCGCACGGACAAGGCCGGTATTATTCACTGCCCGATTGGCCGGGTGGATTTCGAGGTACAGGCACTCATTGAAAACCTGGACGCATTGATGGCTGACCTGAACAAGGCCAAGCCAACTTCTGCCAAGGGCGTGTATATCAAGAAAATGTCAGTGTCGACCACCATGGGTCCCGGTCTCCAGGTGGATTATACGCCGCTGACGGCATAGTTATTTCGGGAGCTGCCAGAGGGCATCTCCCGGTAAGGATTTTGACGCCGCGCTGTGCAGGATGCACAGGTGTCGCGAAGGCGGGAAGCCTTGAGCGAGTCCGGATTTTCCGGTGGCCGTCAAAGACCGCAGGTGGCTGGCGATGCAGGTTTGATCGTCGGCTTTAATTGTTCCGCTTTTGCGGGGTGGCCTGCGCAGAGGGTGGCGTCGAGACAGTACGATGTACAGGATGTACAGGAGTCGCGGAAGCAGGAGAAGGTGAGATCCGGGTACCGGTCGAGAGGCTGGCCTGGGCCATGCCGCAAGCGAGCTGTCTTCAAGTCACATGTGTGCACCGGTTTTTTTGGCCGGTGTGTAGTCAATGAACGGGAAGTAGCGGGCAGGTAACTGCCGGTGAGTTCCTGAAGAGGTAAATGCAATGGCATTAAGTCTTGAAGAGAAAAAGGCTGTTGTTGCTGAAGTATCCGAAGTTGCCAAAGGGGCTTTTTCAGCGGTTGCTGCAGAATATTGCGGCCTGACAGTTGAAGAGCTGACGAACCTGCGTGTCAAGGCACGGGAAGACAATGTCTACCTGCGTGTCGTGAAGAATACGCTGGCACGTCGTGCCCTGGAAGGTACCGACTTCGAATGCATGAGCGAGAAACTGACTGGCCCGTTGATCCTGGCATTTTCGCAGGAAGACCCGGGTGCGGCTGCACGCGTCACCAAGGACTTTGCCAAAGCGCATGAAAAGTTCGAAGTGACCATGTTGTCTGTGGGTGGCGAGTTGCTTGAAGCAACGGAAATCGACAAGTTGGCCAAGCTCCCGACCCGCGACCAGGCCATCAGCTTGTTGATGGCAGTGATGCTGGCGCCGACCGAGAAGTTTGTACGCACACTGAACGAAGTGCCGGGCAAACTGGTTCGTACGGTGGCAGCGATTCGCGAGCAGAAAGAGCAGGCAGCCTGAACCTCAATTCATATTTAACCAGAAAGATTATTAACAGGAGTATTCGTTATGGCCGTTTCACAAGAAGAAATTCTGGAAACTATTTCAAGTATGTCGGTGATGGAGGTTGTTGATCTGGTCTCTGCCATGGAAGAGAAGTTTGGTGTTTCTGCTGCTGCAGCTGTTGCTGCCGCGCCGGCTGCCGGTGGTGGTGATGCCGCTGCTGCAGAAGAGCAGACCGAGTTTGATGTTGTCATGAGCAGTTTTGGCGCTAACAAGGTAGCCGTCATCAAGGTTGTTCGTGGTATCACCGGTCTGGGTCTCAAGGAAGCCAAGGAAATGGTAGAAAGTGCACCTTCACAGTGAAGGAAGCCGCTTCCAAGTCTGAAGCTGAAGAGATCAAGAAGACACTGGAGGAGGCCGGCGCAAGCGTCGAGCTGAAGTAAAAACGGTACAGTAATCCGTTTGTGATTGCAGTATTTGCAGGAATACAGGGTGGGCCAGTCGCTGTTTCAGCGGCCGGCCTTTCCCTGCTTGTAGTATCTTGACTTGAGAGGTAAACCGATGGCCTATAGCTTCACTGAAAAGAAACGTATCCGCAAGGACTTTGGCGAACGCCACAGTATTCTGGAAGTGCCGTATTTGCTGGCAACCCAGATTGAGTCCTACCGTGACTTTCTGCAGGGCGACAAGGATAGCGACACGCGTGCCGAAAAAGGCCTGCATGCTGCGTTTAAATCGGTTTTCCCGATCGTCAGTTACTCAGGTAACGCGGCACTGGACTACGTTTCCTATCGCCTCGGCGAGCCGGCATTCGACGTCAAGGAGTGTCAGTTGCGCGGCCTTACCTATGCAGCTCCGCTGCGGGCACTGGTACGCCTTGTTATTTATGACAAGGACTCTCCTGCCAACGCCAAGAAGATCAAGGACATCAAGGAGCAGGAAGTCTACATGGGCGAACTGCCCCTGATGACCGACAACGGTACCTTTGTAATCAATGGCACCGAGCGCGTGATTGTATCGCAGCTGCATCGTTCTCCGGGTGTCTTCTTTGATCACGACAAGGGCAAGACCCATTCATCCGGCAAGCTGTTGTTCTCTGCACGTGTTATCCCGTATCGCGGCTCCTGGCTGGATATGGAGTTTGATCCCAAGGATTCAGTGTTTGTACGCATCGATCGGCGCCGCAAATTGCCGGCGACCATCCTGTTGCGTGCGCTCGGATATGAAAACGAGGAGATTCTGGGTTTCTTCTTTGAGACCAATACCTTTCATATATCCCAGAAGGAAGTAAAGCTTGATCTGGTGCCGGAACGCCTGCGTGGTGAGATGGCAACCTTTGATATCAAGGCCAAGACAAAAGTGATCGTCGAGGAAGGCCGCCGTATTACCGCGCGCCACATCCGCGAACTCGACAAGGCTGGTGTGAAGTCACTGGTGGTGCCGGATGATTACCTTAACGGCAAGATACTTTCCCATAACATCGTTGACAAGGAAACCGGTGAGCTGATCGCCAGCGCCAATGATGAAGTGACCGAGGAACTGCTGGAAAAACTGCGCGAGGCCGGCATCAAGACGATCAAGGCGCTGTTTGTAAATGACCTTGATCGTGGGCCGTATATCTCCAGCACCCTGCGTATAGATCCGACCACCACCGAGCTGGAAGCGATGGTCGAGATTTACCGCATGATGCGTCCCGGCGAGCCGCCGACCAAGGATGCTGCGCAGAACCTGTTCAAGAACCTGTTCTTTACCAGTGACCGCTACGACCTGTCTGCTGTTGGCCGCATGAAGTTCAACCGCCGCGTTGGTCGCGAGGAACTGACCGGTGAAGGTACGCTGTCGAAGGAAGATATTCTCGAAGTGATGAAGATTCTCATCGAGATTCGCAACGGCAACGGCTTTGTTGATGATATTGATCATCTCGGTAACCGCCGTATCCGGTGTGTTGGCGAGATGGCTGAAAACGTTTTCCGTATCGGCCTGGTGCGTGTTGAGCGCGCCGTGAAAGAACGTCTCAGCCTGGCTGAGTCCGACAGCCTGATGCCGCAGGAGCTGATTAACGCCAAGCCGGTTGCCGCTGCCATCAAGGAATTCTTTGGTTCCAGCCAGCTGTCCCAGTTTATGGACCAGAATAACCCGCTGTCAGAAGTGACCCACAAACGCCGTGTTTCGGCGCTGGGCCCGGGTGGTTTGACGCGTGAGCGTGCCGGCTTTGAGGTGCGCGATGTGCACCCGACACACTATGGCCGTGTCTGCCCGATTGAAACACCGGAAGGTCCGAATATCGGCCTGATCAACTCGCTGGCAGTGTACTCGCGTACCAATGAATACGGTTTTCTGGAAACACCTTATCGCAAGGTTGTCGACACGCGCGTAACTGACGATATCGTATACCTGTCAGCGATTGAAGAAGGCCAGTACACCATCGCCCAGGCAAACGCCAACGTCGATGCCAGGGGACGCCTCACCGACGAAATGGTCACCTGTCGCAACCAGAACGAATTTATGACGTCCTCGCCCGACAAGGTGGACTTCATTGACGTGTCACCAAAACAGATTGTCTCGGTCGCAGCTGCGCTGATTCCGTTCCTTGAGCACGACGATGCCAACCGTGCATTGATGGGCTCGAATATGCAACGCCAGGCAGTACCGACACTGATTACCGAGAAACCGCTGGTGGGTACCGGTATCGAACGCACCGTGGCAGTTGACTCGGGTGTGACCGTGGTTGCCAGGCGTGGCGGGGTGCTCGATTCTGTCGATGCCGGCCGCATCGTGGTGCGCGTTAGCGATGATGAAACGGTTGCCGGTGAGCCGGGCGTGGATATCTACAACCTCACCAAGTACACCCGCTCCAATCAGAATACCTGTATTAACCAGCGACCACTGGTCAAGCCGGGTGATGTTGTGGCCCGTGGCGATGTACTGGCCGACGGTCCGAGCACCGATATGGGTGAACTGGCACTGGGCCAGAACCTGCTGGTCGCCTTCATGCCCTGGAATGGCTATAACTTCGAGGACTCCATTCTGATTTCAGAAAGAGTCGTTGAAGAAGATCGCTTTACCACCATTCATATTGAAGAACTGACTTCCGTTGCCCGTGATACCAAGCTGGGACCGGAGGAAGTGACTGGCGATATTCCGAATGTGGGTGAGGGTGCGCTCTCCAAGCTGGACGAGTCCGGCATTGTCTACATCGGTGCCGAGGTCAAGCCCGGCGACATCCTGGTTGGCAAGGTTACGCCGAAGGGTGAGACCCAGCTGACGCCGGAAGAAAAACTGCTGCGCGCCATCTTTGGCGAGAAGGCGGCAGACGTGAAAGACACCTCACTGCGAGTGCCCAGTGGTATGGACGGCACCGTTATCGATGTGCAGGTGTTCACCCGTGATGGTGTCGACAAGGATGCCCGTGCACTGCAGATTCAGGAAGACCAGCTGTCACAGGTACGCAAGGATTTGAATGACCAGCTGCGCATCATGGAAGACGACATTTTTGACCGCGTCGAGACCATGCTGCAGGGCAAGCTTGCCGAAAGCGGTCCGAAAAACCCCGCAGCCGGCAGCAAGATTACCCGGGATTACCTGGCTGATATTGGTCGCGACAAGTGGTTTGAAATCAACCTGCGCAATGAAGATGCCAATGCGGACCTGGAAAAGATATCCGACCAGCTCAAGGAATTGCGCAAGGGTTTCCAGGAACGTCTGGAAGACAAACGTGTCAAGCTGACCAGCGGTGATGACCTGGCGCCGGGCGTGCTGAAGATGGTCAAGGTTTACCTGGCCGTCAAGCGTCGCATCCAGCCGGGTGACAAGATGGCCGGCCGTCACGGTAACAAGGGTGTCATCTCCATGATCAAGCCGGTGGAAGACATGCCGTTTTCCGAGGACGGAACGGCGGTTGATATCGTGCTGAACCCGCTGGGTGTGCCATCACGCATGAACGTTGGCCAGGTGCTGGAAACGCATCTCGGCTGGGCGGCCAAGGGGCTGGGTATCAAGATCGGCAAGATGCTGGAAGCGCAGCAAAAAGTGGTCGAGATCAGGAAGTTCCTGGACAAGATTTACAATACCAGTGGCCACAAGGAAGATCTCAAATCCTTGAATGATAACGAGGTTTTAGAGCTGGCAAAGAACCTGGTGAAGGGTGTGCCGATGGCTACCCCGGTGTTTGACGGTGCCCCCGAGGTAGCGATCAAGGAGATGCTGGAGCTGGCAGATTTACCCAGCAGTGGCCAGACAACCCTGTATGACGGCCTGACCGGTGATGCCTTCGAGCGCCAGGTTACCGTTGGATATATGTACATCCTCAAGCTGAACCATCTGGTGGATGACAAGATGCACGCGCGTTCAACCGGGCCATACAGCCTGGTTACCCAGCAACCGCTGGGCGGCAAGGCACAGTTCGGCGGGCAGCGTTTTGGTGAAATGGAAGTGTGGGCGCTGGAGGCTTACGGCGCTGCGTACACCCTGCAGGAAATGCTGACCGTGAAGTCGGATGACGTCAATGGTCGCACCAAGATGTACAAAAATATTGTTGATGGCAACCATCATATGGATGCCGGCATGCCCGAGTCCTTTAATGTGCTGGTGAAGGAAATTCGCTCGCTGGGCCTGAACATGGAACTGGGTCAGGACTAGAAACCGGTAATTCGATACTCAACGCACAGGTGAGACGATGAAAGATTTACTAAATTTACTGAAACCGCAGGGTCAAACTGATGATTTCGATACCATTCGTATCGGTCTGACGTCACCCGACATGATTCGCTCCTGGTCGTACGGCGAGGTGAAGAAGCCCGAAACCATCAATTACCGTACCTTTAAACCGGAACGCGACGGTCTGTTTTGCGCCAAGATCTTTGGCCCGGTGAAAGACTACGAATGTCTTTGCGGCAAGTACAAGCGACTCAAGCATCGCGGTGTCGTGTGTGAGAAGTGTGGCGTTGAAGTCACCCTCGCCAAGGTACGTCGTGATCGCATGGGACATATTGAGCTGGCCAGTCCGGCAGCACATATCTGGTTCCTGAAATCACTGCCATCACGGATCGGTCTGTTGCTGGATATGACGCTGCGTGACATCGAACGGGTGCTGTACTTCGAAGCGTTTGTCGTTGTCGATCCCGGCATGACCACGCTGGAACGCGGTCAGTTGTTGTCCGACGAGGCCTACCTGGAAGCTATCCAGGAAAACGGTGACGAGTTCGATGCCCGTATGGGTGCCGAGGCGGTTTTTCACCTGCTCAAGGGTATTGACCTGCAGGTCGAAGCCGCACGCCTGCGTGATGAAATCGGCGCGACCAAGTCAGAGACCAAGCTGAAGCGACTCGCCAAGCGTCTCAAGCTGGTTGAATATTTTATCGACTCCGGTAACAAGCCGGAGTGGATGGTAATGACGGTACTGCCGGTGTTGCCACCGGAACTGCGTCCGCTGGTGCCGCTGGATGGCGGCCGCTTTGCGACCTCTGACCTGAATGACCTGTACCGCCGTGTTATCAACCGCAACAATCGTCTGAAGCGACTGCTGGAACTGAGCGCGCCGGATATTATCGTACGTAACGAAAAGCGCATGCTGCAGGAATCGGTTGATGCGCTGCTGGATAACGGTCGTCGCGGTCGTGCCATTACAGGTACCAACCGCCGTCCGCTGAAGTCGCTGGCTGACATGATCAAGGGCAAGCAGGGACGTTTTCGCCAGAACCTGCTCGGCAAGCGTGTCGACTACTCCGGTCGTTCCGTGATCGTGGTGGGTCCGACACTGATGTTGCATCAGTGTGGTCTGCCCAAGCGCATGGCGCTGGAACTGTTCAAGCCGTTTATCTTCAGCAAGCTGCAGTTCCGCGGTCTGGCAACCACTATCAAGGCAGCCAAGAAGCTGGTTGAGCGTGAAGGTCCGGAAGTCTGGGATATTCTCGAGGATGTGATTCGCGAACACCCGGTGATGTTGAACCGTGCGCCGACCCTGCACCGTCTGGGTATCCAGGCGTTTGAGCCGGTATTGATTGAAGGCAAGGCGATTCAGTTGCACCCGCTGGTGTGTGCGGCTTTTAACGCCGACTTTGATGGCGACCAGATGGCGGTTCACGTGCCGTTGTCTATCGAGGCGCAGCTTGAGGCACGCGCCCTGATGATGTCGTCCAATAACATTCTGTCACCGGCCAGTGGCGAGCCGATTATCGTGCCGTCCCAGGACGTGGTGCTGGGGCTGTATTACCTGACACGGGAATCCATCAATGCCAGGGGTGAAGGCATGGTGTTTGCCGATGTGGCTGAAGTACACCGCGCCTACCAGAGCAAGGTGGTTTCACTGCAGGCGAAGGTCAAGGTGCGTATTACCCGTCATGAATACGACGACGACGGTAATGCACAGGAGCAGACCGGCCTGGTTGAAACAACCGTGGGTCGTGCGCTGTTATCCGAAATTATTCCCACGGGTCTGACCTTCGATCTGGTCAACCAGAATATGACCAAGAAGGCGATTTCAAACCTGATTAATGCCTGTTACCGCCGGGTGGGCCTGAAAGAGACAGTTATCTTTGCGGACCAGCTGATGTACACGGGTTTCTCTTATGCAACCCGGGCAGCCGTATCGTTTGGTATCAACGACATGGTCATTCCCGAGGTCAAGCAGAAGATTCTTGCCGAGGCAGAAGAGGAAGTGCTGGAAATCCAGAACCAGTACACCTCCGGTCTTGTGACCATGGGTGAGCGTTATAACAAGGTAGTGGATATCTGGTCGCGTACCAATGACCAGGTAGCCAAGGCCATGATGGATGTGCTCGGCAACGAAGAGGTTGTCGATGCCGGGGGCAACAAGGTCAAGCAGCCATCATTCAACTCGGTTTACATGATGGCCGACTCCGGCGCGCGTGGTTCAGCCGCCCAGATACGTCAGCTTGCCGGTATGCGTGGCCTGATGGCGAAGCCGGACGGCTCTATTATTGAAACACCCATCACGGCGAACTTCCGTGAAGGGCTGGACGTGCTGCAGTACTTTATTTCCACTCATGGTGCTCGTAAGGGTCTCGCGGATACGGCGTTGAAGACAGCCAACTCCGGTTACCTGACACGTCGCCTGGTTGATGTTGCACAGGACCTGGTTGTAATCGGTGATGACTGTGGCACTGACAAGGGCCTGGATCTGACGCCGCTGGTTGAAGGTGGCGATGTGGTTGAACCTTTGCGTGAACGTGTGCTGGGTCGTTTAACGGCCGAGGACGTCAAGCGTCCCGGTAGCGAAGAAGTGATTGCGCCAACGGGTACACTGCTGGATGAGGCATGGGTCGACAAACTGGAAGCACTCGGCGTTGACGAGATGAAAGTACGTTCGCCAATTACCTGTGAAAACCGCTACGGTGTGTGTGCCGCCTGTTACGGCCGTGACCTGGCGCGTGGCCATATGGTTAATGCCGGTGAGTCTGTTGGTGTGATCGCAGCGCAGTCGATCGGTGAGCCCGGCACGCAGTTAACCATGCGTACCTTCCACATCGGTGGTGCGGCCAGTCGTGCGGCCACCGTCAGCAGCGTCGAGGCGAAGTACGGCGGTGCTGTTCGCCTGCATAACATCAAGACGGTAACCAACAAGAACAATCACCTGGTTGCCGTGTCGCGTTCCGGTGAACTCGGTATTGTCGATGAGTTTGGCCGTGAGCGTGAGCGCTACAAGGTGCCTTACGGTTCTGTTATCAGTGTGGCCGAGGGCGACAAGGTTGAGGGCGGCGGCGTGATTGCAACCTGGGATCCGCATACCCATCCGATTGTCACCGAGGTCGCGGGTTTCGCGAAGTTCAGTGACTTCATCGAGGGTGTCAGTGTGCAGGAGACCACCGACGAAATTACCGGCCTCACCAGCCTGGTGGTGACCGATCCGAAAACCCGTGGCAGCGCCGGCAAGGATCTGCGTCCCATGGTGAAACTGGTTGATGACAAGGGTGAGCCGCTGAAACTGGCCGGCACTGATCTTGATGCACAGTATTTCCTGCCGGCCGATGCGATTGTCGGTCTGGAAGACGGTGCCACGGTGAGTGTGGGTGATGTTATCGCGCGTATCCCGCAGGAGTCGTCCAAGACCCGTGATATTACCGGTGGTCTGCCGCGTGTTGCTGACCTGTTCGAGGCGCGCAAGCCGAAAGAACCGGCAATTCTCGCAGAGCGTTCAGGTACCGTTGGTTTCGGCAAGGATACCAAGGGCAAGCAGCGTGTCGTGATTACCGGCAGCGATGGTGAGACCCACGAAGAGCTTATTCCCAAGTGGCGCCATGTCACCATCTTCGAGGGTGAGCATGTCGAGAAGGGTGAAACCCTGGTCGATGGCGAACCCGGCGCACACGATATCCTGAGGTTGCTGGGTACTGCGACCATGGCGGAGTACCTGGTGAAGGAAATCCAGGACGTTTATCGCCTGCAGGGTGTGAAGATCAACGACAAGCACATTGAGGTCATCCTGCGCCAGATGTTGCGCAAGGTTGAAATCATGGAAGGCAATGACAGTCGTTTCCTGCGCGGCGAGCAGATAGAACGCTCCCAGGTACTGGAAGAGTCAGAGCGGCTTGCAAATGCCGGCAAGGAGCCGGCTGTGTGGATGCCGTTGTTGCTGGGTATCACCAAGGCCTCGCTGGCGACAGAATCCTTCATTTCAGCGGCTTCCTTCCAGGAAACCACCCGGGTTCTCACCGAGGCGGCAGTGCGGGGCAGCAGTGATGTGCTGCGCGGTCTGAAAGAGAACGTCATCGTGGGACGCCTGATTCCGGCCGGTACCGGCCTGGCATATCACGAGGAACGCCGGCGCCAGCGGGAAATTACCCCGATGGATATCGCCGGGGAAATGGCGGCTGTGGACGAGATTGAGGAGAATCAGGAGCAGGATGTGGCGGAGACTCCGTCAGAATAGAAAAACCTGCTTGACAGGGAGAGCCCCTGATTCTAGAATTCCGCTTCTGTCGACAGGCCGGTCCATCCGGCCTGTCGTTCGTTTTCAGGACGACAGAATTATTTTTTGGTTTAAGTTTTTAATTTAGTTAATTTTTCAGGATTTATTTGTTAATGGCAACGATTAATCAATTAGTACGCAAGCCGCGCTCTCGCAAGCGGGATAAAAGTAATGTCCCCGCACTGGAAGCGTGTCCTCAAAAGCGTGGCGTTTGTACGCGTGTTTATACCACCACGCCGAAGAAGCCGAACTCGGCACTGCGCAAGGTTGCTCGTGTACGGCTGACAAACGGCTTTGAGGTAACCACCTACATCGGTGGTGAAGGTCATAACCTGCAGGAACACTCGGTGGTGCTGATCCGCGGTGGTCGTGTCAAGGATTTGCCGGGTGTGCGCTATCACACCGTGCGCGGCAGTCTTGATACATCCGGTGTCACCAGTCGTCGCCAGGGCCGTTCGAAATACGGCGCCAAGCGGCCGAAGTCCTGATTCGAACGCATAACGAACGAGAATTGAGAAACAGCAATGTCAAGAAGAAGAGTTATTGGTTCAAGGGAAACGCTGCCTGATCCCAAGTACGGCAACCTGATGCTGGCCAAGTTTATCAACATGGTCATGAAGTCCGGCAAGAAATCTGTTGCAGAGCGCATTATCTATGGCGCGCTGGATCAGATTGCAGGCAAGGGTAACGAGGATCCGGTAGAAGTGCTGGACAAGGCGCTGGACAATGTCCGGCCGATGGTCGAGGTGAAATCACGCCGTGTCGGTGGTGCAACCTACCAGGTGCCGATCGAGGTTCGCCCGATTCGTCGTACCACGCTGGCCATGCGCTGGGTACTGGATGCCGCGCGCAAGCGCAGCGAAAAGTCCATGCCGCTGCGGCTGGCAGGTGAATTACTGGACGCTTCCGAGAATCGCGGCACCGCTGTGAAGAAGCGTGAAGATACACACAGGATGGCAGAGGCCAACAAGGCCTTCTCGCATTTCCGCTGGTAAGCGTGTAACTAAATTGAATACAGGCATTCGGGAACAGAATTGTGGCACGGACTACTCCATTAGAGCGCTACCGGAACATCGGTATCATGGCGCACATCGATGCGGGTAAGACCACCACCACCGAACGCATTTTGTTTTACACCGGCGTGTCTCACAAGATTGGTGAGGTACATGACGGTGCAGCAGTCATGGACTGGATGGAGCAGGAGCAGGAACGCGGTATAACGATTACCTCTGCTGCAACAACCTGTTTCTGGGCAGGCATGGACAAGCAGTTTGTGCAGCACCGTATCAATATTATTGATACACCCGGACATGTTGACTTCACCATTGAGGTTGAGCGTTCGCTGCGGGTACTGGATGGCGCCTGCGCCGTGTTTTGCGCAGTCGGTGGTGTAGAGCCCCAGTCAGAGACTGTCTGGCGACAGGGCGACAAGTACAAAGTGCCGCGGATGGCCTTTGTGAACAAGATGGATCGTTCCGGTGCGGATTTCCTGCGAGTGGTAGGGCAGGTTAAAAAACGCCTCGGGGCTAACCCGGTTCCACTGCAGTTGCCGATAGGCGCAGAGGAAGATTTCAGGGGTGTAGTCGACCTGATTCGTATGCAGGCGATTTACTGGAATGAGGCTGACAAGGGTATCAGCTACGAGGAAACGGAAGTGCCGGCTGACATGCTGGATGCGTGCAACGAGTGGCGCGAACGCATGATTGAAGCGGCTGCCGAGGCCTCTGAAGAGTTGATGGAAAAATACCTGGAAACAGGTGAGTTGTCGGCTGATGAAATATGTGCCGGTCTGCGAATTCGCACACTGGCAAACGAGATTGTACCGACACTGTGTGGTTCTGCATTCAAGAACAAGGGTGTGCAGGCCATGCTGGATGCGATAGTCAGTTTTATGCCGTCGCCACTGGATGTACCGGCGATCAAGGGAGTACTTGAAGACGGCGAGACGGAAGACGAGCGCCACGCCTCCGATGAGGAGCCGTTTGCGGCACTGGCCTTCAAGATCGCGACTGACCCGTTTGTCGGTAATTTGACGTTTTTCCGGGTGTATTCCGGGGTGCTGAACTCCGGAGACAGCGTTTTCAACCCGGTAAAGGGCAAGAAAGAGCGTATCGGCCGTATTTTGCAGATGCACTCCAACAGCCGCGAAGAAATAAAGGAAGTACGCGCCGGTGATATTGCGGCGGCGGTCGGTCTTAAGGATGTCACCACTGGCGACACCCTGTGCGAGCCGGGCCATATTATTGCCCTGGAGCGGATGGAGTTTCCCGACCCGGTGATTTCGGTGGCGGTAGAGCCGCGCACCAAGGCAGACCAGGAAAAGATGGGTGTGGCACTGCAGAAACTGACGAAGGAAGATCCGTCGTTTCGCGTGCATACCGACGAGGAGACCGGCCAGACGATTATTTCCGGCATGGGCGAGTTGCACCTCGATATTATTGTTGACCGCATGAAGCGTGAGTTCAGTGTCGAGGCAAATGTCGGTGCGCCGCAGGTTGCCTACCGCGAGACGATTCGCAGCAGTGTTGAGCAGGAAGGCAAGTTTGTACGGCAGTCCGGTGGTCGTGGTCAGTATGGCCATGTGTGGTTGAAGCTTGAACCACTGCCAACCGGTGCCGGATACGAGTTTGAAAACGCCGTTGTCGGCGGGGCGGTTCCCCGGGAATATATTTCCTCGGTAGACAAGGGTGTGCAGGAACAGATGGAAAACGGGGTGGTTGGTGGTTACCCGGTGGTGGATGTGAAAGTCACGCTCTATGACGGTTCATACCACGACGTTGACTCCAGCGAAATGGCCTTCAAGATTGCCGGTTCGATGGCTTTCAGATCGGGTGCGTCACACGCTAATCCGGTGTTGCTGGAACCGGTAATGAAGGTAGAAGTAGTAACACCGGAAGATTACCTCGGTGATGTCATGGGCGACCTGAACAGGCGTCGCGGCATTACCCAGGGAATGGACGAGAGTCCTTCCGGCAAGGTGATTCGGGCTGAAGTGCCGCTGGCAGAGATGTTTGGTTATGCCACGGACCTGCGTTCAGCAACGCAGGGGCGCGCGACTTACTCGATGGAGTTTGAGAAGTACAATGAAGCACCGGCAAATGTAGCTGACGCCGTAATTAAGAAAGTATCTTGAATTTAATTGACGATTAAAGAGGAATACAGTCGTGTCCAAGGAAAAATTTGAACGCACCAAGCCGCACGTAAACGTTGGAACGATCGGTCACGTTGACCATGGCAAGACGACGTTAACCGCGGCGATCACGAAAGTGATGGCTGAGGTAAATGGTGGTG
>JAOUCV010000229.1 GCA_029859555.1 Gammaproteobacteria bacterium | reverse complement strand
GCATCCACCTGTAGGAGCGGACCCTGTCCGCGATGGTTTTTTATACACCGCAATCGCGGACAGGGTCCGCTCTTACCGTAATACCGTACGAATGAGCGGACCTTGGCCGCGCTTGCCGGGGTAACCGAGGTCGTGGTGATTGCGGAGGAGGGGGTTGCCTGTTTAAAGGTTGATAAACAGCTATTTGACGAATCGCAGTTGCCTTGAGCCGTGCCCGCAGGGCGCGTGTACTAAATGCATCCACCTGTAGGAGCGGACCCTGTCCGCGATGGTTTTTTATACGCCGCAATCGCGGACAGGGTCCGCTCTTACCGTAATACCGTACGAATGAGCGGGTAGCTGTCAGAGAAATTCCATAGCGCGCTGGCATGCCTTGGCCTAAAATAGGCCGCGAATAACAACATGTCAGTGCGGTAACGTCACACAGAGAACAGGAGAGCACCATGGCACGAGGAGTAAACAAGGTTATATTGGTCGGGAACCTGGGCAAGGACCCGGAAGTGCGTTATATGCCAAATGGCAACGCCGTGGCGAACATTACACTGGCAACGTCAGAGTCCTGGAAGGATAAAACCAGCGGCGAGCAGCAGGAAAAGACCGAATGGCACCGGGTGGTGATGTTCAGGCGCCTGGGTGAAATTGCCGGTGAATACCTGAAGAAAGGTTCGCAGGTATATATAGAAGGCAAGCTGCAGACACGCAAGTGGCAGGACAATTCCGGTAATGACCGTTATACCACCGAAATTGTAGCCAACGAGATGCAAATGCTGGGCGCTCGTGGTGGCGGTGGCAGTGCCGGCTTCTCGCAGGATGCAGCGCCGGCGCAGTCTGCTGCGCCGCAACCGGCGGCAGCCGGTGAGTTTGACGACGATATTCCGTTTTAAGCGGGAGCTGCAGCTGGACTCAAAAAGGCCTGCATTTGCAGGCCTTTTTTGTGTCCGGCAGGGCGGCGCAGTTGTCGGGCTGGCGCAGCTGAATCGACCGCGGGTGGTGAAGTTCTGCCGGGCTTGACTGCGAGTGGGATTGATTCCCTCATATACCCAAAAAATCTCTTCATAAACCCAACATATTGGGTTTGGAATCTGGTTATAATGCCCACCAATGCGACGGGAAGATCGCTAATTTGGCTCCGAAAAAGTAAAAAAAATCGGCAATCTTGCCAATTCACAATAGGTAATTACGGCAACCATTTGATTTATAATTTATATGTCCGCCGGGGTGCTACTCAAAATGCGGAATCAGGGCTAAGTTACTGTCCAGATAACAATTTTTTCCTAAATCTGCTTGACGAATCCGGGCTATTTCCATATAGTGTCAAAAAGTGGGGCTCAGTGGTAAAACGTGGGTTCCGAGGGAGCATAAGGGGGAGATTTTGTTCAGAGGTGGTAGCAGCATCAATCTGGATGCGAAGGGGCGTATGGCGCTCCCGACCCGCTACCGGACTGATCTCGTCGAACGTTGTGAAGGCCGTGTTGTTTTGACGGTCCATGACGACCGCTGCCTGTTGTTGTATCCCCAGCCCGAGTGGGACGAGATCGAGCGCAAACTGGTCCGCCTGCCCAATCAAAATAAACGCACCCGTACCCTGCAGCGCATGTTGCTGGGTCATGCAACCGAGCTGGAAATGGATAAGAGCGGCCGGATTCTGATCCCGCCGCGGCTGCGCGAGTTCGCCAACCTGGAAAAGCGCGTTGTGCTGGCAGGGCTGGGAAACAAGTTTGAAGTCTGGAACGAGGAAGCCTGGGACCAGAGTTGTGGTGACTGGGTGTCAGATATTGGCGCTGACGGTGAAATGCCGGATTCGCTTGAATCATTGACACTCTGATTCGTGACACAAGAATTTACACATCAGCCGGTACTTCTTGCAGAAGTGCTGACAGGACTTTCGATTAAACCGGATGGTATTTACGTTGATGGAACCTTTGGTCGTGGCGGTCATGCAGGCGCAATTCTCGCGGTGCTTGGGCCCGAGGGACGCTTGCTGGCGATGGACAGGGACCCGGAAGCCATTCGTTCGGCAGAACAGCAATTCGGTGACGATCCGCGTTTCGAAATTGAACAGGGTGCCTTCACCATGCTGAGCAACATGATTGCGCAGCGGCAGTTGCAGGGCAGGGTGAACGGCCTGTTGCTGGATCTTGGTGTTTCTTCTCCGCAACTTGATGATGCCTCCCGTGGTTTCAGTTTTTCCGAAGACGGTCCGCTTGATATGCGTATGGATCCTGCTTCCGGTACCAGTGCTGCGAAGTGGCTGGAGACGGCATCTGAAAGTGAAATCAGCCGGGTGCTGAAGACCTATGGCGAGGAGCGCTTCTCGCGCCGCATCGCACGTTCCATTGTTGCAACGCGTCATGAAGCTCCATTGCAGACAACGCGGCAACTTGCCGAGCTGGTTGCTGCGGCTGTACCGGTGCGTGAAAAGAACAAGCATCCCGCGACCAGAAGTTTTCAGGCCATCAGGATTTTCATCAACAGTGAGCTGGATGAAATCACTGCGGTGCTTGACCAGGTGATTGAAGTGCTGGCGCCGCAGGGGCGACTGGCCGTGATCAGCTTTCATTCGCTGGAAGATCGCATTGTGAAACGCTTTATCCGTGATGAGTATCGCGGTGAGCAGGCACCGCCCGAGTTGCCGCTGGCGGGCATGGATTACGTGCCGCGCCTGAAGCCGCTGGGCAAGGCGATTCGTGCCAGCGAGGCAGAGGTGCATGACAATCCGCGTGCGCGCAGCGCCGTGTTGCGGGTAGCGGAGCGTTTGCAATGAGTGCGCGGCCGCTCAACCTGCTGCTGATGTTGTTGCTGGTAGTGGTCAGTGCCATAGCTATCGTTTACTCGAAGCATTCAGGGCGTGAACTGTTTATTGAACTGCAGGCGCTTGCCAATGAGCGCGACGCCATGGATGTCGAATGGGGGCAGCTACAACTGGAACAAAGCACCTTGACGACGCAGGGGCAGGTTGAGCGTGACGCGCGCGACAAGCTCGGTATGGTTAACCTGGCCGCCGATAACATGGTGATAGTAAAACCATGAAGCACGAAAGCAATAATTTAACCTACCGCGGTCGTCGCACATTTATTTTCCTGTGTATGGGGCTTGCTGCGGTCACGCTGGTCTGGCGGGCGGTGTGTCTGCAGGTGCTCGACAAGGAATTTCTGCTGTCGCAGGGTGAGGCGCGGCATTTGCGTGTGGTCAGCCTGCCGGCGCATCGTGGTGTGATGCAGGACCGTAACGGTGAGCCGCTGGCGGTCAGTACCCAGGTGGAATCGGTTTGGATAAACCCGCAGGAGCTGGGTGGTGAGCAGCAACGTATCCCCGAGCTGGCAAAGTTGCTGTCACTGGACAATGCAAAGGTAAAGCGCATGCTGGCGAGTCGCGCTGACCGCGAATTTGTTTACCTCAAACGTCATGTCAGTCCGGCGCTGGCGGAACAGGTGTCAGCGCTGGAAACGCCTGGTGTTTATTTGCAGCGTGAGTACCGTCGTTATTACCCGGTCGGTGAGGTGTCAGCACAGATTGTCGGTTTTACCAATATCGATGACGTTGGCCAGGAAGGTCTGGAACTGGCCTATGAAGAATGGCTCGGTGGAGAGCCGGGTGCCAAGCGCGTCATCAAGGATGGCCGCCGCCACATCATCGAGGACGTGGAAAGTATCAGCCGGCCACATCCGGGCAAGGACCTTGCGCTCAGTATAGACCGGCGCATTCAGTACCTGGCCTATCGTGAACTCAAGGCCGTCATGGAAAAACACAATGCGCGTTCTGCTTCGGCGGTGGTGCTGGATGTAAAGAGTGGTGAAGTGCTTGCCATGGTGAATCAGCCGTCGTTCAACCCGAATAACCGGCAACAGCTGCGCAGCAGTGATATGCGTAACCGTGCGGCGACAGATGTGTTCGAGCCGGGTTCAACCATGAAACCCTTTATTGTTGCCGCGGCATTACAAGGCGGTCGTTTCTATCCGGAGACGCCGGTGAGTACTTCGCCGGGCTGGTTCCGCGTCGGTGTTAACACGGTGCGGGATGTGCATGACTACGGCCAGCTCGATGTGACCGGTGTGTTGCGCAAGTCCAGCAATGTCGGTATTTCGAAGATTGCGCTGTCGCTGCCGGCGGAAGACATCTGGACCCTGTTGAGCGACATCGGTTTCGGAGCACAGACCTACAGTGGTTTTCCGGGAGAGGCGACCGGCCTGCTGAGCCATTACGGTGGCTGGAACCAGATTGAAACCGCAACGCTGGCCTATGGCTACGGTGTTTCCGTCACAGCGCTGCAGCTGACACAGGCCTATGCGGTGCTGGCGACAGACGGCATCAAGCGCTCAGTAACTTTTCTGCATGACGGCGATGTCTCCGAAGAGCGT
>JAOUCV010000228.1 GCA_029859555.1 Gammaproteobacteria bacterium | reverse complement strand
TGGCGAAACGCTGCACTGGCAACTACGGCAATAACACCGGCACGTGAAGCCTAGTAGAGTCGCCTGACAGTAAATCCCTGCTGTTCAAGCAGGTTCAACAGGCCCTCCTCCCCCGGCAGGTGCAGGGCACCCACCGCGATAAATACCCTGCCCTGTCGCAGGTAGACCTGCATTCTGTCCGACATGCGGTGATTCCTGTCGACCACAAGGTGTTGCTGGAACTCGTCAGCGAGCTGCTGATCACCCGTTTGCATGGACGCCTCGCTCAGCGCCACCAGTCCGGCAAGATCCCGCTGCTTGTAGGCATGCAGCAATTCTGCATGCAAGGCGTCCAGCGCGGAAAAGTTTTCAACTGCATCCTGCAACAGCAGGACCTGATCTTTTTCGGAAAGCGCTTCAAATACATTTAACTGTTCCTCTACCGTCTCCAGGCCATGCACGGACTTACCCTGATCCAGTGCATTTTGGTAGAGCATCATATCCAGCACCAGACCGGTTTCTGATGCCGGCATCGAGAGTACCACTGCGGCAGCCCACGGTTTCATGCGTTCAAGCACAAGCTCCTGAATACCACGTGAGCGTATCGCCAATGCTGTCTGGCGGAACAGCGGCTTGCCAATAATATCGGACAGCATACGACCGTCCATCATTAACATCGCCGTACTGGAATACATCATGGCCTCCGCATCCAGCAGCATTTCCAGCACTACCGTGTTGCAGCGGTCGAGCGCCTGCTGCACCGCTTGTGGCAACTGCAGTACTTCCGGATCCTCCGAATGGATGGTGCCGAACAGGTAAGCAGGCTCGATACCCGGCTTGCTCAGTTCCCATAACAGGCCATGATTTTTATCCTCACTGGCGCGTAACGGAGTGAGCAACTGTAAAAACACCACGGCCAGCACGCACGCAACCAGGACTCTGCCATCAGCCTTCACCACAGCTAGATACTGCATCATTCAGTATTCCTCAATAAACAGTTTATCCAACACCAGCCATTCCGCTTGCATGCACAGCATGCTGCCGGCACCGACCTCCATTTATACAGCATCGCTTCTTTATTTCTGATTCTGTACACTGATTACATGGCTGACACCCGTCACAAGGCACCTATCGCCAATCGATTTCGCGGCTTTCTACCCATTGTGGTTGATGTTGAAACCGCTGGCTTTAACCCGAAACGCGATGCCCTGCTGGAAATTGCCGCGGTGCTGCTGGACATGGATGAGCAGGGCATCATCAGCCGCAAGCAAACCATCGCCTGCCATATTGAACCATTTCCCGGCGCCAACCTCGACGTGGAGTCACTGGAATTTACCGGCATTGACCCCTACCACCCGTTTCGCATGGCCAAACCGGAACTCGAGGCACTGGAACATATTTTCAAGCCGGTACGCCGCGCCATCAAGGACAGCGGCTGCAGCCGTGCCGTACTGGTGGGGCATAACGCCGCGTTTGACCTTTCATTTATCAATGCTGCGGTGGATCGAACCAGAATCAAGCGCAACCCGTTCCATCCCTTCAGCACCTTTGATACCGTAAGCCTTGCCGCACTGGCCTTTGGCCAGACAGTACTGGCACGCGCCGTCAAGGCGGCCGGAATTGACTGGAACAGTGAAAAAGCGCACTCGGCGGTTTATGATACCGAAAAGACTGCCGATCTATTTTGCACTATTATTAACCAGTGGAATGACTTCAGCCTGAAACAACCCGAGGTTGTTCCCCCGATCAAAGCAACAGAAGGTATCTAAAAACCATGTCACTACCCGATACAAAAGAACAAATACTGCAATCCCATACAGGGCTCATCCACCGCGTCGTCATGCACTGCAATAACCCGGGCTCGGTACCGGACATGGAACAGGTCCTGCAAATGGCTGCGGACAACGACTGGACTGCGCTGGTTAGCGTGATCCGCGACATCATGTCAGGCAACCGCGATGAATCCATTCTGCTGGTGCTGGACGAGGAAGACCGCGTGATCGCCGAATCCATCCTGCAAGGTTTGCAGGATCCAAATACCTTGCCATCGCTGGAGACCGACATTGATTCAGATATGGCCGCACCAGGAATCGCCGGACTGGTTCATGCATCACGCAATGGCAATGCACAGGCATTGCAGATCATTGGCAACATGGCCAAGCAAATGCTGGAAGCCGGCGGCGATATGGGTATTCTGGCCGGGCGGATTCGCCCGCTGGTAGATGGTGAACGCGATGCAGACAAGCTGACCGAGAACATGACTGACAAGGGTCAAAAGCTGATGCTGCAGGTTCTGGAAGAGTTATTAAAACTGGAAGCGAACTGATTTACCTGTAGGAGCGGATCTCGTCCGCGATTGTTGTTTGAACAAAAACCAATCGCGGACGAGATCCGCTCCTACACCAAAATAATAGTTATTCCTTCTCTACTGCCTGCTTGACCATCTTCTGCAATTCACCCTTTTGATACAACTCCATGGTGATATCGCATCCACCCACCAGTTCACCATCAATGTAAACCTGCGGGAAGGTCGGCCAGTTGGCATAGCGTGGCAGGTTCTGAAAAATCTCCGGATCAGCCAGTACATTGACATGTGCAAATTCCTGCCCACAGGCAGTAAGCGCCTGCGCCGTACGACTGGAATAACCGCACTGCGGGATTTGCGGCGTGCCTTTCATGAAGATTACTACCGGGTTTTCCTTCACTGCACTGTCTATCCTTTCCATTACGTCCATAACCCTGTCCTCTGTAGTTATTTGAATCTGTAAATAATTTCCGGCCGCTAGTGTACCCTTTTTGGCAACTGCCAGAAAAGCAGTTAATCAAGTAGTTCTATCGATATTGCGCTGTAGCCAGAACTCCAGCAATGCCAGGTGCCACAGCTTGTTACCCAGAATCGGGGTATGCTCACGCTCCGGACTCTCCAGCAATTGTTCAACATACTGTCGCTGAAACAGGCCTCGCTCACGGCAGGCCCTTGAATCAAGCACATCGCGCATAAACTCCAGCACTTCACCACGTACAAACTTCAGTGACGGTACCGGGAAGTAGCCTTTAGGGCGGTCCACAACGACCTCGGGCAGCAAGTCACGTGCGATCACCTTGAGCGGGTGCTTGCCACCTGATTTAAGCTTCACCTCCGGCGGCATGCAGGCAACCAGGTCAACCAGCTCCTGGTCCAGGAACGGCACCCGGGCTTCCAGCCCCCAGGCCATGGTCATGTTATCAACGCGCTTGACCGGGTCATCGACAATCAGGGTGGTGACATCGTAACCCAGCACCCGGTTGAGAAAACGTTCGGCACCCGTTGCTGCCAGCCCCTGCGCCACACGTGGCGTGGTGTAATCAGGGCACTGGTAATCTGCAGTAAGCAGCTGTGCAAACTCTTCGTGCGGACGATCAAAATACAGGGAACGAAAGCGCTCAATATCACTGCCAGCGGCCTGTTGCATTTGCTGATACCAGAAATAACCGGCGAACACTTCATCGGCACCCTGGCCGCTCTGTACCACCTTGACCTCACGGGAAACCCGCTCTCCCAGCAGGTAAAAGGCGACCGCGTCCTGGCCGACCATCGGCTCGGCCATGTTGTCTACTGCTTCAGGGAGACGTGCCAGCACCTCCGAATTTGGAATGGTAAAACGATTGTGCCGGGTGCCATAGAGGTCCGCTACCAGGTCGGAATACTCGAACTCGTTGCCGCTCTCTTCCGGTTCATCTTCAAAACCGACAGAAAAGGTCACGATGTCACTGTTACCCGCCTCTGCCAGCAACGCCACCAGTAAACTGGAATCCAGACCACCCGACAGTAAAACCCCTACCGGCACATCGGCGATTGATCGCCGCCGGTCAACTGCATTTTTTAACGCCTCGTGGGTTGCCTCGATCCATTCCCACTCACTGCGGTGTTCAAGACAGGGCGACGCATCCAGTTGCCAGTAGCGTTTCAGCTCGCGCTTGCCGTCTAACGCAAACGCCAGACTGTGCGCCGGACGCATTTTACGCAGGCCACGCAACAGGGTGCGTGGCGCCGGCACCACCGCATGCAGGGTCAGGTGATGGTGCAACGCTACCGGGTCGATGGCGTCATCAACACCACCTGCGGCAATCAATGCCTGGCTGGTGGAGGCAAAGCGCACACCCGTGGATGTAATACTGTAATAAAGCGGCTTGACACCAAACCGGTCGCGCGCGAGGAACAGCCGCTGCTTCCTGATATCCCAGACAGCAAAGGCAAACACGCCCTGCAGATATTGTGGACAATCATCACCCCACTCGGCATAAGCCTTGAGGATAACTTCACTGTCACCACCGGAGAAAAACCGGTAACCCTTTGCCTGCAGCTGTTCCCTGAGTTGCGGGTAATTATAGATCGTGCCGT
>JAOUCV010000227.1 GCA_029859555.1 Gammaproteobacteria bacterium | reverse complement strand
AGAGCACCATTAACCGCAGGCGTCCGGATGACAGTAACGATCGCAGCATGCCGTCATCACACGCCTCGGCAGCCACCAGCTTTGCAGCGCTGACCAACCGCAACCTTGATAGCATTGATATGTCGCCGAGAGCCCGCAAGGTACTGCAATACTCAGCCACAACGGTATCCGGCCTGACTGCCTGGGCGCGCATTGAATCACGCGAGCACTACCCTTCCGACGTACTGGTCGGCGCGGCACTGGGGCACTTCATTACCACCGTGCTGCATGACTCCATGATGGGACTGGATACGCCGCTGCAGGTTGGTGTCAAGCTGGATGGAGACAGCGGCGGCATGCTGACCTTTCACATGCCCTTCTAGGACCGGATCAATGATGGCTGTCTGCCGCCAGGGCAACCTCCAGGTCTGATCGCATTACCGCTTGTTCCTGTAACAAACCATCGAATAACGCACGCTGGTGGGTGGATGTTAAACCCTGCATTTCGTCACTGCGGTTAAAATAATATTCAAGCGCCGCCCTGACCATTGCCCTCGGTCGTTTGCTTATTTCGACTGATTCGTTTTCGCCGGTAATTCCAGCCTCTATTTCCGCGGCCAGTTCCAGCAAGGTATAGCGCGCCACCTGCGCACATTCAGTACCACCCACGGGATAGGCAGCATGTGCATACTCGCGTATTGCAGTACAGAGGATATCCCTGACATCAGGATCACAAGACAGTTTGATTTTTTTTCGTGCGGCCATGGCATGATTCTATGTCATGTACATGAGCCGGCATAGCCTGCAGGCTGGCAGAAGCAGCCCCGCGGAGGCGACCTGAAACTGGTTAGCGGGTGAACAACAGGCCGTCAGATATTAAGCGGATCGTCATCATCCTCGGCAAACACATCGTAGATATTTTCCTTCAGCACCTTCTCTTCATGCATTTCTTCAAGCTTCTTGCGTGCCAGTGCCCGGCGGATCTTGCGTAAAGCGGCGATACCCTTGCCGCGCTTCTTGCGAGATTTTTTTTTCGGAATGATGTCTTCAGTTACTGCACTCATGGTACTGCCCCCCAGTGATTTCTCCGTAGACAGACCAGACGAATCCGGCCGTCCAAACAGCTATCGGCCATCCGGCAAGAGGGCTTTAGGTGAATTCAGGTACAGGTATCAACGCGAAAAATCGTTCCAGGCGACCCCTCAACATCAACATATATTATTGTTTAGTATGTAATTAACTATGACCGCTCAAGCTATTTCCGATTTGTTAAGCAGGCATGGAAACCGCGCCGCGACACTGTTGTCTACACAATCGTCTAGAATCAAGTATATGTCCGGTTAACCGGCCAACAGGGAGCCAACAGCCCGAGATCTCTCCGCCATGAATCGAACCAGCCAAATCCTCCTGTGCGCGCTAGCGATACTACCCCTCTCTGCGAATGCGACCGAGCAGGTCTACACCTGGATTGATGACAGTGGTACCACGCATTTCAGCGAAACACCGCCCGCAAACATCAATGTCGATGCAGAGCTGCTGGAGGTACTCCCGGCCAGCGGTGCCGGCATGGATACAACGACTGATGATGGCTTCTATTCTGTGATCAACCAGGTCGAGCGCATGCAAACTCGCCGGCTGGAGAACGAGAAACTTGCCGCCGAGAAAAGACAGGCGGATGCGCAGGCCAGCAAGGCCCGCGCCGAAGCACAGGCCGCGTTACAGGATGCTTCTTATGACGACAACCTCGGCTACTACCCTGCCTATCCGTACTACCCGCGATACCGGCGTCACCCCGGTCATGGACACCGTCCGGGGCATGGCAATCGTCCCGGTCATGGCAATCGTCCCGGTCATGGCAACCGTCCGGGTAATCCACGCCCGAGCAACCCGCGTTCATCGCTGGGAAAAACGCCCGGTATGCCGCATTATTAAACTGGCGTCCGGCACAGACCGACAGTCGCTATTCCGGCCATACATACAGACCATGCGAAGCGTGAGTCCGTACAAGGAGATTGTTACACTTGCATTATGAGCGATGAAGAAGAAAGCCCCCTGAAGTTCCCCTGCGAGTTTCCCGTCAAGGCAATGGGAAAGACAGACTGCGAACTGGATATTATTGTCGTCGAGATTGTGCGCCGTCATGCCCCCGACCTGACCGAAGGGGCGGTCTACACACGCGAGAGCACGGCGGGTAATTATGTATCTGTTACCGTCAGGGTCAACGCCACCAGCCGTGCACAACTGGATGCCATCTACCAGGACCTGGTCGACTGCGAAGCAGTCATCATGGCTATCTGAACTGCACCGCTCCAGCATGTCCGCCTCACCTGCCCCGACCATCAGACAGCTTGGTCTGACAGACTACCGATCCGCCTGGCATGACATGCAGGCCTTTACGGACACGCGCAGCGCCAATACCCCGGACGAAATCTGGTTTCTTCAACACCCGCCGGTATTCACCCTCGGACGCAACGGCAAGCAGGAATACCTGCATAACACCGGCGTTATACCGGTCGTCAACGTAGACCGCGGCGGTCAGGTGACCTACCATGGCCCCGGCCAGCTGATCGTCTATCCGCTGCTGGACATCAAGCGGCGCCAGCTGGGTGTACAATCACTGGTCAGCATCCTGGAGCAGAGTGTCATTGATTTACTTTCTGACTACTCGCTCGATGCACAGCGTCGCGACAAGGCGCCGGGAGTTTACGTTAAAGGCCGCAAGCTGGCGGCACTGGGTTTGCGCATACGCAGGGGTTGTTGCTTTCACGGGCTTAGTCTCAACGTTGATATGGATCTGTCTCCGTTTTCAATGATTGATCCCTGCGGATACAGCGGCCTTGAAGTGACCCAACTGAAAGACCTGGGAATTGATGCCTCGATGGAGACCATCGGCAAACAGTTCCAGACACACTTTGAACGATTACTGGACAAGACAACAGCATGAGTAGCACTGAACGCAAACAACGTGGCGCAGCCAAAACCGCGCGCATCCCGATAAAAATAGAAACCACTGTCAGGCCACAGCGCAAGCCGCCGTGGATCCGTGCCAGGTCACCGTCACACCCAGCCGTTTCGCGTCTCAAGGAAGTGTTGCGCGACAATCAGCTGCACACCGTGTGCGAAGAAGCCTCGTGCCCGAATATCGGTGAATGTTTTGCCGGTGGCACTGCCACCTTCATGATCATGGGGGACATCTGCACACGCCGCTGCCCGTTCTGCGACGTGGCACACGGTCGCCCCGACCCGCTGGACACGAATGAACCGGAAAACCTGGGGCGCACCATCAGCGCCATGGGACTCAGCTATGTAGTCGTTACCTCTGTCGACCGTGATGACCTGCGTGATGGCGGCGCCGGACATTTCACGCAATGTATCGAGACCATCCGCAAATACAGCCCGGATATCAGGATCGAGGTGCTGGTACCGGACTTTCGTGGCCGCATGGACCGGGCTCTGGATATCCTTGTCGAGTCGCCACCGGATGTATTCAACCATAATCTGGAGACCGTCCCCGGCCTGTACAAGAAGGTACGCCCCGGTTCGGACTATGCCTGGTCACTGAACCTGCTGAAACGCTTCAAGGCACTGCATCCGGAAATACCGACCAAGTCGGGACTGATGCTGGGTGTGGGTGAAACCATAGAGGAAGTTGAACAGGTCATGCGTGACCTGCGTGAACATGATTGCGATATGCTGACTCTCGGACAATACCTGCAACCCAGCGTGCATCACCTGCCACTGGACCGCTATGTACACCCGGATGAATTTGACCGACTCGGTGAGCTTGGCTATGCACTGGGCTTTACACACGTCGCCAGCGGACCGATGGTGCGCTCCTCGTACCATGCAGACCAGCAGGCAAAAGAAGCGCTGGAATAAAATCAGGAAAAGAAATCAGCCAGCAGGGCAGCGGCCTGTGCAATACCGGCGGGTTCCAGGGCGCTACTGCAAGGCGTGTCCAGCAGACGGGCAAGCGGCCGGGCAAACTCTCCGGAGTGGAACTGTTCTGCCGTGATCACTTCCAGCTGACCATGCTGCGCTACCCAGCTGTTGAGAAATTCCGTTTCCGGCCAGTCCTTTCGCTCAATGGTGAGCACCGGCACCCCGTTACAGACAGCTTCTGCATAGGTGCCATAACCCGGCTTGGTTAACACTGCGTCACTTGAAGCCAGTACATCAATAAAGCGCATCCCCAGCGCATCAAGACTGACCATGTCAGCACGATCACTCTGCAGCGCCTCCGCAAAAATCCAGACGACACCTTCGATACGGGGCCAGTTGTCGACGGGCAACTGCATGGCAATCCCGCCGAGCGCAACCAGTACAGGGTGCTTGTCGATACCGGCCGCACAATTTTGCAACACGGACTGCTGTCGCCGCCCGGTACGCGCGAT
>JAOUCV010000226.1 GCA_029859555.1 Gammaproteobacteria bacterium | reverse complement strand
AACCCGTCCGCGGCTGGTTTTCAGCCAAGAATCAGGGCGATAAGGAAGCACATGCGGGTACAAGCGCCAGCTTGACTGGCTGTGGCGTGTCTGAAGTGAAAGCTGCCAGGTCCTCGCGCATGTTGGTAAGCCGGGTCTCCAGTGTTCTGCGCTGCCTGTCGGTGAGCGTGGTCGCAAGCGTATCCATGAGCTGGACAAATTCGTGCATGGCAACGCGCCAGTGTTGCCTGGTTTCGGTAGCTGTGCCAGCCCGGTGTACCCACCAGTCATCAAGGTAAGCACTCAGGGCTTCTGCCTTTGCACCGCGCTCCAGCATAGCCAGTAGTGTGTTCGTTTGTTGTGCCCTATAGGACAACCACGATGCGGTCAGATCAGGGATGTGTTCCAGGGCGTCCTGGATATGGTTTCTCTGGCCGTCATTCAGTTTTCCCGTCCATTGCTCGATCCGGTCGGTGATCCGTTCCCGGCGGGCCTCCTTTCTGCGCTGCGGGTCCGGGTCCTGGTAACGTTCTACTGCGTCTTGCTGTCGCTGTGTCGTGTGCCGGGCAAGGCGTTCGACCTGGCCAGCATCAAGTTCCACAAGCAAGGGGACCGCGAGATCTACCGCCAGGCGCGCGTGTCGCTGGTAGATGAGCCGGGCGCCATCGAGCAGACATACTGCGCCAGCTGAACCGTCCGCTTCCCTGATAATACGTGCGGCCAGGTCCAGGTAGGCGATAACCAGGGGCAATTCCTGCTCACGGTGGTGGCGCAGCGTGGTTTGCACTACCGGTTGCCATTGATCGCGCTGAGCGGCACTGGTTCGAACGGTCTTCCAGGCATAATACTGCAGCAGCGAGTCCGCATTTTGATAAGCGATTTCGATGCGGCTGCAAGCAGAGCCGAACAGAATCAATACTGCAATGACGATCAGGCGTAGCATTAGTTGTTTATCAGTTCTGACTCAACTTCTGACACTGCCGACCGTGGATGGTTCATGATTGAAACATTTGCAGTTGAGGCCCGGTTTTTCTGAAGTTTGCGTTATGCTGTGTATTGGCTGGTATTCGAGTCTACTGGGTGTTGGCATGAGAGCGGCAAGGTCCCGGTCTTTACCTGCACAACAATCCATGGCAGCGAGCCTCGCTGACGGTGCTTTTGCTTGTAGTCGGTAAGTCTCTGTATCTAAGCCAATCGCGGACAAGGTCCGCTCCTACAGGCCTGGCGGGTTTTGTAGGAGGGGCTGGTAGCCGCAAACTCTATGGTTGACCCGTTCGCGCTTAAAAAGCGCTGCTACCCAATAAAAATCCCTGTGGTCTGAAGAGAATCGGCAGGTCCTTGTACTGACGCTGCTGTCAAAACTGGCTCTGGTGCTGTTTATCGTCATGATCTATGTAATGTCAGGTTTACGAGTCAGTGTTTATTGCTTTTGTTGAGTCAGAAGGACAATGCAGTGAGATGAAGTATTGTGGAAACTACGTATACGGAAGATTAGATTCCATAAGTTAAGAGAGGATTTGTAAGGTTGAAAAAATATATATGTCCTTTTTGATGCACGCAGGCAACTGGCTGACGTAACTAGCTGGTAAATAATATACAATATACTATGCTTAACAAATCCGTTCGGAAGAGTGGGATTTGGGGCAAGGAAACCTGAACACAACATGTACCCAAGGGAGTTCTTGTGTCGAAGAATAAGAAATATGCCTTTGGTTTTTTCATGGCATGCAGTTTAACCGGTTTTGGTAACAAGCTACACGTGTCAGGTCTACGTGTCAGAAATATCCGTTACTTGCAATTTCTGTTCTCACTCCTTCTGTTAGCCGTAATTGTGCAACCGGCATGGTCTGCCGGGACTGCAACCATCACCACTCAACCGCAGGATGTAAAAGCCGCCGTCGAGTGGAATTCGACCGATCTGCTGAATACGCCATCTGCATTATTGACACCGATGGAGATTACACTGACCGGTGATCTGGTCACTGGTGAACGTATACGCGTCGATCTTCCGGGGGAAGGTGACCGCAGTGTATTTTCCGGTGCGGTGACCGGCAGTGGGCCGGTTCTTATATGGCCGCATGCGATTATTCCGGACGATGCGAACAACCGCTTCCTGGTGGTGGACGAGGGATTGCTGGAATCTGGCGCACTTGTTCCTGGTGTGGTTGCAATTGACCCGACAGACGGGAACCGGACTATATTCTCCAATGCCAATCACGGTGCTGGCCCGAATCTGAAAAACCCTCGCGATATCACACTGGACGCGGTGAATGGTCTTGCGTTTCTTGTCGATGATGGTCTGGATGACCCACCTGGAGGCCCGTCGCCGGCGGTTATGGAAATTAAACTGGATACGGGTGACCGCAGAATTATTTCCAATGTACATAAGGGTACGGGCTCCCGCTTTCCGGATCTGGTGGGTATCACGTTTGACGGGGAAAGAAACCGGGTACTGATTACCGGTAATTCTCCAGCGGCGGTTATGGCAGTGGATCTCACTCCCGGTGCGACCGAGGGTGACCGGGACGTGTTATCGAAGTCTGGAACCGGTTTGGGAGAGAACTTTGATGATGTTCGCGGTATTGATCTCGATCCGGACAATGGCCGGGCGATTGTTGCAGACCGTGGGATGATGGCGCTGTTCGGTGTGGATTTGATCAGTGGTGATCGAACTGTTATTTCCGGTATGGGCGTTGGTGGTGGTGTTGACTTTATCAATCCGGAAAGTGTCAGGGTTGATTCAACGAACAACCGCATACTGGTTACCGACCTGGATCTGGATGCGGTTGTTGAAGTAAACCCGGATACCGGTGATCGTCGTATACTGTCTGGTCCGCTAAACGGTTCCGGTGTGCCAATCTTTGCTGCTGAAGATGTGATGATCGATGCAGACAACGCACGTATACTGGTGGTAGACAGCAATCTGCCGGCAGTCGTAGAAATTGATCTGAATGCAGGCAACAGTGTGTTTGGTTCGCCGCTGCCGGAATTTCCGTTTACGTCAGATGCAGGTATTTTGTACAACCTTGCTGCAGGTGGAGCAGGTCAGCGGTTTGCCGAGTGGACGGTTTCCTCGGCCAGTACAGGCCCGCATCTGCTGACGTTTGGTAATCTTCCGGTCAATCTTTCCAGTATGGTGCTTGGTGAGACGGCTGATTTCCGGTTTGCCGTGCTGGATGCCAGTGGCAACCTGCTGCCGGGAACGCTGTTACGCAGTGACACGGCATTTACGATCGTGGAGGCCATTACCGCTGTCGTGACGCCTTCCAGCGATGCGCTTGATTCAGGGCAGGCCAACCGCTTTTTTGCCACCGGCACCGGAGACAAGGTCGCCGGCGATATTCAGATGACGGTGAATAATAACGCTACGCTTAATATGCTGGGCGAGAGCGATTTAATCATTACCTTGCGTGGTGACTTTACCGGCATCGACAGGGTTATAGCCACTACGCTTGATGGTGTTTACACAGGTTCAAGCGAAACCGGTGACTCTGCTGGCGGAATTACCGATGAATTTTTGATTAACGGGACTGCTACGGCTGCAAGTGCCGTGATAAGCAGTGGGCTGGCTGAAGAAGACAGTGCCGGTTTTGACCTGCATTTCGAGATTGATGGTGTGCTGACGCAGGCGCCACGAACATTTGAAGTAGAGGTCGATGTGCTGGCATCACCGGTGATTGTGGTGCCCGCAGACAACATTATTGCCCCGACGGCCGCTGAACAGTTTACCGGTATTTTATTGTTGCCGCCGGTACTGGATCTGGATGCCGATGACAGTTCCGGCGTAACCGGAAGCGATACTGCGGTGGCTACGGATGAGAATATACCCGTTGCTATCACAGACGATCCGCAGCTTTCAGTTGCGGGGGATGCAACTCCGTCCAGTCTGGCGATCACCATTGTTAATGCCGTTGCCGGTGAAGATGTACTTGTCGTAGACGGTACGTTACCAGCCGGTATGTCCGTTAGCTCTTGGCCGGCAACTTCACTTACGCTAACTGGTGCCAGCAATACAGTTCTCGATTTCGAGACGGCGCTGCAGCAGGTCAAGTATAACAATGTCTCCCACACCCCGGATACTACTGTCAGACAGATTTCAGTGCAGCCAACGGATAGTTACGGTGTCATCGGTAATGTTGCGTTTACTGCAGTAACCATTGTTGCTGTAAATGATATTCCGGTTGCTGTTAACGACAGCTATACGATAGCTGAAGACAATCCGGGTGAGGCGCTGTCAGTCATCAGCAACGACACGGATGTGGACGGGCCTGTAGCGCTCGCGCTGTTTGGTATTGTAACAACACCCGCTAACGGAACTGCGACTGTTTCGGGTAACAACGTCATTTACACACCTAATCCTGACTTTTACGGTACGGACAGCTTCACTTATCAGGTAACAGA
>JAOUCV010000225.1 GCA_029859555.1 Gammaproteobacteria bacterium | reverse complement strand
CAGCGACATTGAAAGCATGTTGCGTGATTCAATGGAGTTTGCTGCCGCCGACAAGGATGCGCGGCGACTGCGGGAAGAGCAGGTTGATGCTGATCGCGTGCTGGAAGCCTTGCAGGCTGCGTTGGCAGCTGACGGAGACCGCTTGCTGGAGGCACAGGAGCGCAGTGCTATTGATGCAGCTGCAGAAAAACTTTCAGAGTTGCGTGACGGCACTGATTACCAGGCTATCAGGCAGGCCATCAAGTCCGTTGAGAAAGCCAGTAGCGGCTATGTGGAGCGACGCATGAACAGCAGTATCCTTGATGCCATGGCGGGTCACAGCGTTGACGAATTCGAATCCTGATTTTTACGATTGACACCAAGAGACTGTCGTTATGCCACAAATTATCATTTTGCCTCATGAGGAAATCTGCCCGGAGGGCGCGGTTATAGAAGCCGAGCCTGGCACGACGGTCTGTGATGCAGCGCTGAAGCACGGCATAGAAATTGAACATGCCTGTGAGAAATCCTGTGCCTGCACCACCTGTCACGTCTATATCCGTGAGGGCGGCGAATCGCTGGCCGAGTCCGACGAGGAAGAAGATGATCTGCTCGACAAGGCCTGGGGACTGGATCCGGATTCGCGTCTGAGCTGTCAGGCGATGGTTGCCGATACCGATCTGGTGGTTGAGATACCGAAGTACACTATTAACATGGTGAGCGAGAACCATTAACCGCCTGGAGGATGCGATGAGCCTGAAATGGACTGATGTGCTGGAGATAGCCATTGAACTGGAGGAAAAGTATCCGGATACAGATCCGCTGCAGGTGAATTTTGTAGATCTGCAGAAATGGGTGCTGGCACTTGATGACTTTGATGATGATCCTGATCACTGCGGCGAGCGTATTCTTGAAGGCATTCAAATGGCCTGGATTGAAGAGCGCGACTGAAGGCCTGGACGTGTTCCCGGGGCAGGCTGACACTTTATACCCTGGCTGCAGGCATTCACTCCCTGGTTTCTGTATGAATGCCGGTTTGCGCAGAGCGCCTGCCGATATACGGTTGTCGCCATGAAGTTAACTACCCTGTTGCTGACACTGCTGGCCGGCCTGCTGCTGGGCTGGTTTGCGCACAAGCACTGGGGTGCGGTGACCACAAGTCAGGCAGTATCTGAATATCCGGCCCTGGCGCCGGCATATGAAAACCGGCAGCCGTCAACTCAGGACAGTCTTGCCATTATCAGTCCGGGTAATACCGTGTCGACACTGCCGCAGCGTGACACGCTTGCAGCAGCAGTTGAGCGCTATGAACTTTCCCAGGCCCGGGCAGACTCGGCCGCGATGCAGCAGGCGAGAGATGCTGTGCTGCTGTACGCGCAGCAGCGAATCAGGGCGGGTGACTATGTTGCTGCAGTCGAGTGGTTGCAGCGTTTTCTGCAGGCTTCATACCGTGATGTTGACGCGCGCCTGTTGCTGGCCGAGGTGTTTTACAGGCAGCAGGATTATCGTGATGCCATTGCGCAACTGTATGAAGCGAAAGCCCATGCGTTTCGTCCGGAAATGCTGACACGTATCACGCGACGTATCCGCGATGTTGTTGGTGAGCAGGCAAGAAAATACAGCGAAGATCAAAATACCGCCGGTCTGCTGCAGCTGTTTCAGCATGTAACGCAGCTGGAACCCGATTATGCCGCCTATTTTATCGAGCTTGCCATTGTTCAGCTGGCGCTTGAGGACCGGGATGCCGCGCAGCGCTCCCTGTCTCTGGTCATAAATGATCCCGATGTCGGAGAGCAGGCCCGTGCGATGCTGGCAACTGTACAGCAAACTGCAATAGTCATAGCTGATCCAGACCAGGCAACGCTTGCGACAGAAGTAGCCGGTGTGCCGCTGATACGCAGCGGACATCATTTCCTGGTGGATGTGAATCCGGCGGATGCGGAAAGTCTGCGGCTGTTGATTGATACCGGGGCATCCATGACGATACTGACCCCTGAGGCATTGCAGCAGCGTGGTTTGCGATACCGGCAAACCGGTCGCAGCCGGTTGTTCAGTACCGCTAACGGCCAGGTTCGTGCTCCGGTATATATTCTTGAATCACTGTCGGTGGGTGACTGGTATATACAGCAACTTGAGGTTGGCATCCTGGATCTTGGCGGGCAGGCCGAAATCGACGGCCTGCTGGGTATGAATTTTCTCAGTCACTTTCGTTTTTTTATTGATCAGAACGAGAGCATGTTGCGATTGTCCCTCAATTGAATATCAGTGCCTCGCCGGGTTGTTTATGCCCTGACGGTTTTCGAGTACGCTGAAACACATGACAGATGGCATAAATCCGCTCGGTGAGCTGTCACCACAACGCTTTCTGGCGGACTACTGGCAACAACAGCCACTGGTTGTCCGGCAGGCGTTCCCCGCTTTCCGGACGCCCATCAGTGCTGAAGAGCTGGCGGGTCTGTCCTGCGAAGATGATGTGAATTCCCGCATTGTCATTGAGAAGGGCGGCGAGCATCCGTGGCAGACTTTTTACGGGCCGATGGATGAAGCCGTATTCCGGAAGCTGCCGGATACACACTGGTCATTGCTGGTAAATGATGTCGAGAAACACTTGCCGGAACTGGCCTGGGTGCTGGATTGCTTCCGCTTTATTCCCGAATGGTGCGTTGACGACCTGATGATCAGCTATGCGCCTGAAGGCGGCTCGGTAGGGCCACACCTCGATCGTTACGATGTCTTTATCCTGCAGGCGCAGGGGCACCGGCACTGGCAGATTGACACGCGTGAGGTTGCAGCAGAGAACCGTGTCCCGAACACCGATATGGATATCCTGAAAGATTTTGAATCCGAGCAGGACTGGTTGCTGGCCCCGGGTGACCTGATTTACATACCGCCGGGTGTCTCGCATTACGGTGTGGCAACCGATGACTGCATGAGTTTTTCTATCGGTTTTCGTGCGCCCTCACATGCAGACATGCTGCAGGACTTCGCCGGGTTTATCAGCCAGGGGCGGCCTGCCGAGGTGAACTTCAGTGACCGGCAGCTGACGGTGCAGCCACATGCCAACGAGATTACAGCGGTGACGCTCGATGCGGTCAGGGACATCCTCGGTAAATACCTGCAGGCGGATAATGACGCGCTGTCTCGCTGGTTTGGCCGTTTTATCAGCGATGTAAAAACCGACGCGATCCCGGAAGTTGGACAGCCGGCCGCTGATTTCGCGGCTATAACCAACCGGTGTAAACAGCTGTTCCGGCATCCGGCCAGTCATTTTGCCTTTTGCCGGCAGGGTCATGGTGCCGTGCTGTTCGTCGACGGTGAGGATTATGATGTCTCGATCGGGTTTGCAGAGCAGTTATGTGTGGCCCGGCAGGTAGATGTAGAGGCGCTGACAGCTTGTATCACGGCTGCAGAGCAGCAGTTGCTGCTGCACTGGTTTAACAGTGGCAAATTCTGGTGTCGCGGGTGAACTGCCGCGATCCTGATGGCTGGCATGCATCCTGAATTCCACCTGATCCACGCGCGCTGGGAAGACAGCAGGCGTGAGCTTGATGCGGTGCGGCGCGCGGTGTTTGTTGAGGAACAACGGGTGCCTGAATCACTGGAATGGGACGGTATGGATGCAGACTGTTACCACGTGCTGGTAACTGCTGCTGACCAGCAGCCGATTGCGACCGGCCGCATGAAGCCGGATGGCCATATTGGCCGCATGGCTGTGTTGCCGGCATACCGCGGGCAGGGGATCGGCTCGGCGGTGCTGGTGGCGTTGCTGCAAGTGGCGCGGCAGCAGCAATATGCCGGGGTTTTTTTGCATGCACAGCTGGGTGCTATCGGGTTTTATGAGCGCCATGGATTTGTCGTTTACGGCGCAGAGTTTATGGATGCAGGTATCCCTCACAAATCAATGCGTCGGCAGATCCGCAGTTGAGCTGACAGGGTGACAATAATATTTGCACTGCAGTATCATGCCAGCGCCTTGCAAGGTGCTGCACTTGCACCTCCTACAGACCATTAATTGCACGGGGAAACAGATGGACGGACTGGCGCTGCAACTTCCAGGATACCTGTACATTGAAACGAAGGATGATAATGGCGTGGTGACGGATGTTACCTACGCGGCGGACAAGCTGATTGCATGGTCCGGTAACGGTTGTGGTGATGCGGTTGGCAAGTTGTGTGAGCAAATCTGCAACAGCGAGATCGAGACAGTCGATGCGTATGAAGAACACCAGCTGTTGTTGCTGGAAGAACAGTGGCTGAAGCTGGAAAACGGTATTGATGATGAGGAAGAAGAAGCCCAGTACGATATTGCCTGTGATGCGGTAGCCGGGGAGGCGCAGGCGCAGCGCGAGGATGCCCGGCAGCGCCGGGACCAGCGGCATGCCGCGATCGACCGGCTGGTAATGCAGTCGATGGAGCACATGGCAAATAACT
>JAOUCV010000224.1 GCA_029859555.1 Gammaproteobacteria bacterium | reverse complement strand
CAGAATTCTCTGCCAGCGCGGCCAGACCGGACAGCGGCGCATAACTTTCTTCCAGCCAGCTCAGTACCGTGCCGGACAGCCATTGTCCCGCCTTCTCCGACTGGGCAATCCAGCCGTGCCTGGCATCGGCACGGAATGCTTCGCTCAACAGCCAGGAACCCCCGGCTGCGGCAAACAGCAGGCCCAGCAGCAGCAACCAGTGCAAACTCCGGCGGGTAGGACTCATTTATTCCTGCACACTGAAAATTGCCCGAAATCCCCGTGGCGCGAGCGTGGTCGATGAATCCCAGTCACGTTGATTATTGCGATCAATAACTCTGACGCGGGGTGAAGCATGTTTGAAATAGGGTTTGCCTTCCAGAATTCGCACCATTATGTCGACGGCCATGCGCGCCTGTATGGCCTGTGAATCCGTGGGTGCCGCGATGATGGTGCCACGCTTTATACCGCGATGGACACCCGGGCCATAATAGTAGGAAAGCACCTTGATCTCCTTGTCCAGTCCACGCTGGCGCAGAATACTCACCGCCGCCTCGGCGCTGACCGTGGTGCCGACGATGTAGTCCGGCCTGGAGGCAGCATCCTTTCCCGCATCATCAAGTACGGTTTCAATCAGCTTGGCCTGGGCAGCCTTGCCGGTATCGCCCTTTTTCGTCGCGATAATTTTGATATGGCTGCCCGCCAGCGCTTCATTGAACCCCCGGTCCCCTGCAGCCACCCAGGCTGCCCCCTCCGGCCCCGGAAACCAGGCAACCTTCACCTCACCCTTGTCAGCTGTAGCGAGTTTTTTCAGGTATTCGCCAGCCTGAAAGGCATCGTCATAGTAGTCAACCGCGGCGCGGGCAGTGATATCCGGGGAACTGATACCATTGATCAGGTCCAGTACCGGCACGCCCTGTGCGTGCGTTGTCTTGATCAGGTCATTGAGCCCATCCGCCGAGATGGCACTGAGAATCAGGCCGTCGGCCTTGCTGTCATTGAAACCCTCCTCAAGGCACTCTGTGATCTGCTTGCGCTGTACCTCCAGGCGGTCATAGCCACCGGCCTCATAGATCGCCAGATTGACACCCAGGCGGCGGGCTTCATCCACCAGGCCAAAATTCACCGCCAGCCAGTAGGCGTCTTTCAGATGCGGAATCGATACACAGAGATTCCAGCGTCTCTCTGCCTTCTCCAGCGGCACATAGGATTTCTGCACACGTTGACGTTGCGTATTGAAAGGCGGCTCCCAGACATCCACCTCCAGCGGGTACCAGTCTCTCGCCTCGACAGCACCGGATGCAAACCCGACCATGACGATCAGCACGATAGCCGCACCCGTCATTCTGCCGTTTATTGAAACAAGTGCTTTCATGCGTTGGTAAACCCGGTTGGGCTCATCTTTTCAATAAAAACCATCTTCACGGGCAGTCAATCGTCGTCTTCCCGGTCCGGCTGGTCGGTGCGAATGACCTCGATCCTGAATTCCGTCAGCAGCGCAGCCAATGCGCCCAGGGCCGCCAGCACCGGAGCCATGATAGTCACTGCGCCGCCTGCCACCACCCCGGCGGTGAGCGGGATTTCCAGCAGACTGTCGCCATCCGGTTTGCGGATAATCAGCCGGCGCACATTGCCCTCGGCAACCAGTTTCTTGATACGCTCCACCAGTTCCTGGCCGGTGACGGTCAGTTCTTCGCTCCAGTTTCTATCAGACTTTTTCGGATCATGGGTCATGGTTGCTTCCTCATCGGCAATTTATAGAGGCTGAATACATTTTTCAGACCAGCCTTATGCTGCAACTTATACAGGTGAATGCCGCGAAAATGAACAGGCATCTGCTTGCAATCAGCAGCAGTCAGGCCCTGAATCTTGAAATTAAGGAAGATCTGATTAATTCGTCATTCCCGGCGAAGCGGAGCATAGACCCGGAATCCAGTTGATTTTTCAACCTGTGACTGAATGATTCGCTACGCTCACCCTCCGGGTGTTCAATGCGCCATGCGATTTTGTCCGGCATGCGCCGGAATGACGAAAGCTGAATGCATCAGCCCCTCTTCAAAAAATGTTTCAAAATTTCTTGATAATCTGCATATCAAGAATCACGGCGTGATTATAATCGAATGAACCTTTGACACGCCCCGGAAGCCCGCTCTCCTGATCGAGTTTGCCATCGCCAAAATCTGCATAATTCAGGTTGCTGTGAATCTGGTAGCCTTTCCATTGCCATTCGACACCGGCACCGACAGCAATAATCCGGTCGAGCGGCAGGGCAATGTTGCGCTTGTGATCGCTGACGGGTGATTGCATGTGTGCAGCGCCAACAGAAAAGGCCAGGTCGGGCCGGTACTGGTACCGCAGGCCTGCCGTAAATGCCCAGATATCCTTGTACTCACCCGGCAATGAAACATGATCAGTACCGATGCTGACATGCTCGATGCCGAACTCGGACATATCGACCCACACCGAATCCACGGTAAACGACCAGTCGTCCCGGAACTCCTGGTAATAGCCCAACTGCACCTGCTGCGGCACCTTGAAACCCACGTCAACATTCTTGTTGAATAAACCCAGCGCTTTCAAGCCGTCTTTCAATACCGGGGAAAGTTTATGGTACTTCGGCTTGCCGGACAGGTCCGGGTCGAATTCGGAACGATAAACCGCCCCGACACGGGCGGTGTTGCTGATGTCATGCAGCAGGCCGAGTTGCCAGCCAAACGCTATGCCGTCCTCCTCGAGTTTGACACTGCCATCACTTCCAACCGGGTTATTAATACGTGCCTTGGTCATCGAATCCGTATACATCATCATGGGACCACCACCGATGGACCACCGGTCCGTCAGCTTGTAACCCACAGTGCCTGAAAGCATTACAAATGTGAGATCAGATTCTTCGGCAAGATAGCGTCCGGACCAGGACTTGCCATACTCATTGCCAATACCGGAAGGAATTGTCAGGGAAGTGCCGACACTCCAGCGCTCATTGAGGGGGTGGGCATAATAAAAGCCCGGCACCAGCAGGAAACTGGGGTCATAATCGGCATTGCCGCCGTCACGGTTTGATTCCTTTACGTTGAACTTTGATTCCATGGCAACCAGCGTTGCCTGTGTCATCAGTTCCGGTTGATCAAGCCGGGTAATACCCGCAGGACTCCAGAACACGGTAGACGCATCGTCGGCACGTGCAGTAATACCCGAGAGTGCCGGACCAACGTCTGCTTGCGCCGCAGAGGCCAACAGACAGGCCAACAGCCAGCCAGCCCTGAAAAAACGGGCCGGATATATTTTCTGATTAAATTTCATAGCATTCAGATTGTACCAGAAAAATGTATCCGGCCCTTTCTAGCATAGAAGGATGTGCTGAGTAAAACGAAGCGCATCCTGCTCACGCCCCTCACCTACGTCTCTGTTGGCGAAGCGTATCGCTTCGCGACCGATGTGCTTCGTTTTACTCAGCACATCCTGCGTAGAATCGAGATCATTTATTGTAGGAGCGGCGTCCTCGCCGCGATTCGCGCCGGGGACGGCGCTCCTACAGGATGTAATTAAGTCCTTTTGTACTCCGGCTGGCGTGCAGATCACTGCCACTTGGCATACACGGTGAAGAAGGCAAGAAATACATTTTCATATTCACCCGACAAGGTGCCCCCGTTACTCTTTTGATTAAGCGACAGGTCACCCTCCCACATGACATCCATTGCCGCACCAAGGGTAAGGTCGCTGCGTTTCCTGTATTCGAACCCTCCGCCGACACGGGTCATCTCGCCCATGGGAATCATGGCAGAGCGGTGCTTGCCACTGGACAGGGCGCTGTCGTAGGAGATACCTGCACTGTAACGCCATTTTGGATTGTATTGATATTGAGCACCGATACCCACGTGGTAGGTATTATCGTATTTCAGGTTTCCTGTCACCTCAGGGCTTTCGTCCACCGTGACATCCACGTGACCAAACCGGGACCACTCTTCCCAACCAAGGCTGCCGAGAATGGCCCATCTGTCACTCAGGTCATGAAATACCCCGAGCATGACCGACTGGGGCATTCTCATGCCAAGGTCCAACTTGTTTATCTGGTCAGTAACCGCCCCGGTCAACGGACCCATTCTTGAGAAGCCCGGGTTATCCTCAAAATCAAGCTCTGTTTCAGTCAGGTAACGAATGCCGATACGGCTACTGGGAGTTGGGTTCAGCATAATCTCGAAATTACCCTGCACGGCGAAGTCGGTGTCCTTGAGTTCCATCTTGCCATCTATCCGGCCCGGCTCCTTGTTATTTATCCTGAGCTTTGCATTAAGATAACCCAGCGTCAGGCCGGCACCGGCACCCACCGATAGCCAGTCATTGACTTTATAGGCAAGGGTTGGCTGTACCTGCGGCGCGAACAGGGACGCTTGCGTCGCCGTGTAACGATCGACCCAGTTGGTACCCCAGTCGAGCGACAAG
>JAOUCV010000223.1 GCA_029859555.1 Gammaproteobacteria bacterium | reverse complement strand
GAGTCAAGTCATGTCACGCAGCCGTTGAAACTTGCGGGAAGTGCTAATGAGATTTTCAGCATCGGCCCGGGTGATGTGATGTTCCTTGAAGCATGATGATATTTTATCCCGGATTTCCTGCAGGTAGTATAGAAAAACAGGGTGCGCCGTGTACGTTTTACAGAATGGCTCAAAACCGGTAGCCGAATATCTGGATATCCTTGCGGTAGATCTGTGATACCTTTGCTGCCAGTTCCCGGCTGTAATAATCCTGGTAGGGTTTCTTGTTGGCGGTCACATTCCTTGGTACCACTTCTTTTTCGTTCAGGCCCAGTTTTCTGAATATATGGTTGACATCATCTACAAACGTTTCCATGCGACCCAGGTAATCGATGTTGTTCAGGTCGATCAGTGCCGTTTGTGATCGTAAATGGCTGTTACATTTGTCAATATCGAGACTGGCGACAAAATCTACAAATGCCTCGAAATGTTGCATTCTTTTGAGTTCGGTTTCCTCGAAATCAAATTCCACATTGCTATCGATAACCTTGTTTTGCCAGCATGAAACCAGACGAGCCCAGGGGTTGCGCACAAAGGCAAACTTGAAGTAGTCCTTATATAATTTTACGGGGTAATGGATGCGGCCGGCACGTTCCATGTCAAGGTGAACATCGCTTTCCCGCAAATGGCTGAGAATGGTGCTGGAGCCTGCCTTGGGCACTCGAAACCAGATAAATTTTCTGCTATGACTTACTGTTAATTTATAGCGGCCGGCAGAGGGTATGAACGGGACCTTGTTTATGAGCTTGTAAAGTCGCTGCACCGTCTTGCTTTTTTTATCCAAGCGACCTGGTTTGCCTGGTATTGTTTTCATAACTGTTTTTCCTGACCCGCAGTATTAGTTATTGCTGTGCCCGTTTTGCAGCCCGGGTTTATCTGAAACTTGAAAAGTCAAAGTTGTAATCGGCTATCGCCTTGTCAATGAATTCCACATCCTGTTCTGACAGGTATTCCATATAAGCCCCTGTCTTTCCCTTGCGTACCTTGTAGCTTTCCGGGTCTGTAGCATTTGCCGGTTTGAGTTTGCCTTTCCCGAACTTGTTTCTGGCTTCCAGTCTCTTCAGGTTGCCAAAAGAGCAATATTCGATACTTTCATCAAGCAGGTTCTCTGCGGAGCTGGTTTCCCCGATGAACTCCAGGGCTTTTCGTAGTATGTCACTGGGGGAGTGATGCATGTCCTCGTGGCGAATAAAAAGGAATCATTCCGGCGCCTGTTGATTATGGATCGAGATGTCATAAAACGAAAGTATTCGTTCTGTTCAGAATTCCTCGGTTCTGATGAATTCGGAAATCGTACCATCGAAGGTGTTTACTCTTTGTAGTAGCCTGAAAGTAGGCGGAAACAAGTGTGTCTCTGATGTTATGGCCCATTAGTACCACTTTTTTTCGTACATACGCCTGCTTGTCGTCGGACAGCTTTTCAAGCTTTGCCTGGTCGCTCATGCCGGATCCGTCATGAGTGAACGTTACTTTTGGCAGGCTGCTTTCAGAGGTGATCCTTTTGGTCGACAGTATGCTGTCTTCCGGGAGGTCATATTTCAGGGGCAGGTATTTTCCGATCAATGCCTGCAACCACGCTCTGCCTTTCTTCGGATACGAGATTGTGTATGCATCATGTTTGAGAGTGCGACTGACTCCTGTCTTTTCTAAAAGTCGTTTAACAATATTCTTCATGATGTTTTGCCAGTATCGGGGGGTATGGTTGAAGGGGTTCAACCCGGTCAGTGCTTTCCATTCAGAGTGTCATGGCCGGCGCATAGTGCCGGATTAATTTTCGCAGCAGCGTGCGTCGATAGCCGGATATACCTGCTGCAGTCTCGTAATTATCGAGCAGACGATCATAACCGTATTTCTCCAGTCTTTCGCGGTCCCTGCGGTCGTGCAGCAAGTGCCGAAAGTTTCGCGCACGCTTGACCAAACCCAGTGGCCACTGCCGGATGGTCATGTCGGCTACATCAATCAGGCCATAATCGCTATTCTCCAGTACCAGGATATTCCCCATGTGGATGGATCGAAACAGGATGCCATTTGCATGCAGTGTGACCAGGTAGGTTGCCAGCTTGTCCAGGTAGCCGTCGCCGTTGCTGACCCCGGCAAGACGGTCCCGGAGGGTAGTGCCGGGCAACAGGGGATAGGTGATCAGGTGGCGTCCGTTTTGCCGGTCATAGCGCAACTGTTCACAGCTGATTGAAATGATGCCTTTTTCCCGCAATTGCCGGGCATTGTTCCAGAAGCGGTATGCGTAGGGGTAGATACGGGCGGAGGTAATCCTGCGGCGGGGGTAGAACAGCTTGATAATGTGCTTGTCCGGGGTGAGTAATACCTTTTCCCCGCGCCCGTCGCGTTCCAGCAGCCGGGCGCCGGCACGCAACTGCTCGAATTCTGCAGCGCTGATCGGGGTGCTCCTGGGTAGTAGCCACATGGCGTCGGTTCCGGATGATATCGCTGCACAGGGTAATGAATTTGCCCGGCAGACACAAAATACAGCCCTGTCGGGTCAGAATGCCGGGCCGGGTTGTTTTGCCGGACGGGCATGTAACCGTGCTAGTATTTAGCGAATTTATCCACCCTGCACAGATGCAGCTGAAGACAATGAAGGATTACGTAGCCAATGACTGGGAATCACTTGCCGCTGCCAACGGCCTGGACAGCTTTGATGCTGTCTGGTCGCTGGATATTGGCTGGTTTGAGGAACCCAATGTGCGCCGGGGTGGCTGGAGCGGCGTTTCCAGGCTCGAGCTTGAGTTGCCGGATGGCGGCTGCGAAGCAGTTTTTATCAAGCGCCAGCAGAACCATAGCACGCGTTCCTGGCGGCATCCGTTCAGCGGTATCCAGACATTTCGGCGCGAATTTACCAACATCAGGTTGCTGCGCTCCTTTGATGTGCCGACGCTGGATATGCTGTACTTTGCCGAGCGCAGCTTCGGCAGGGACCGGCGTGCCATCCTGATCTCACGTGAACTCACCGGGTATGCCTCGCTGGATCACTGTATTGAGTACTGGAATCAGAGCGGCTACCCGGACCGGCCGGTATGGCATGAGACGCTGCAGCGTATCGCTGCTGTTGCCAGGCGCATGCATCAGCATCGCGTACAGCAGAACTGTTTTTTACCCAAGCATGTGTTTGTCGGCGAGCTTGGCGGGCACATGGATATCCGCCTGATTGATTTCGAAAAGGCCAAGCGTCGCTGGACCAGAGAGAGTGCGCTGCTGCGTGATCTTGATACCTTTAACCGGCATGCGCCGGGTGTTTCCACTACAGACCGGCTAAGGTTTCTGCTGGCCTATCACGAGCAGCCCCGGGTCAATGCGCGTGTCCGCAAGAGCTGGAACAAGTTGCTAGCCCTGTTACGCAAGAAGGAGCGCAAGCAGCTGCAGTCGCGGTAAACTGAACAGTGTGTGCTCGCTGCTTGCGGCAGCCTGAAATCCTATGCGTGGCAAAAATATACTGGTAATCAAGCTGGGCGCACTCGGTGACGTGGCGTTGTCGCTGCCGCATATCATGAAGCTGGCAGAGGCGCATGCCAATGACCGCGTTAGCTTGCTGACGGCGCCGGCCTGTGCCGAACTGGCCGCCGGTTTGCCGCTGCAGGTGGTCAGCTTTCAGCGCAAGGGTTTTGTCGAGATGTTGCGCTTGATGCGCTGGTTGCTGAGGCAGCAGTTCGACGTGGTCTACGACCTGCAGGGATCCCTGCGCAGTCGGCTGATGACGCAGCTGACACAGGCCGAAAAACGTGTCGGTCGCCGTGCCGGTGTTGCCTATACACATGTACCGGCCGTATCTACATCAGGATTGCATGCCTTTGAGCGTTTTAATGCGGTGCTGGTTGCCGGCGGGGTCGAGGCGGCCTCACCCGCTTCAAAGGTGCCTGTCAGTAACGCGGTAACTTCGCGTGTGACCGCCTGGTTACAGCAGCAGGGACTGGCAGGGAAAAAGCTGGTGCCGGTGCATGCGGGCAGCAGCCGGGACTGGCCAGCCAAGCGCTGGCCCGAGGCGTACTTCCGGTCGCTGGCGGCCAGCCTGCAAGACCACGGGCTGCAGGTGGTCTGGATTGGCAGTCAGGGTGAGCAGTCACTGAATGAACGTCTGGCGGCACATGCGGGGATTGATGCGACGGCTGAATTCGGGCTGGACGGGTTGCTGGCGCTGGCAGCGCAGGCGGTGTTTGCCGTGAGCAATGATTCCGGTCCCATGCATGTGTTGGCCGCTGCCGGTTTACCGGTGTATGCCTTCTTTGGACCGACGGACTGGCGGCGCAGTTATGCCCTCGGGCAGGCTGAGCGCGTGCTGTTCAAGCCGGTGTCTTGCAGTCCCTGCCATCTGCCGGTCTGCCCACCGCAGCAGGGGCATGTGTGCATGCAGGGCATGACGCCCGGGGCCGTTATAA
>JAOUCV010000222.1 GCA_029859555.1 Gammaproteobacteria bacterium | reverse complement strand
CCACACGGCATCGCAGCGGTCAATGCAGCGTCCCCAGACCTCCCAAAGGTCATCACCCGGTCGCGGAGTAAACGTTTCGCAATCGTAGTCCAGTGGCGGCAGACGTGAATCTCGGCTCACCAGCATACTGATATCCGGCACCAGCGACAGGTCGGCCAACAGGGCTCCCAGCATGGTTTCTGCTTCGTTCAGCAGCTCGGCCGTCATCGGCCTGCCAAGCAGGCCCCCACCGGTGATATACTCAACGACAAAAATACGCATGCATGTTACCCGTGAATCTGATTCCTGTTATTGATGTTGCCCGCGACCAGGTTGTTCATGCCCGGGGCGGGATCCGTGACAGCTACCAGCCACTGCAAAGCATCCTGTGCCGCGGCAGTAAACCGCTTGATGTAGTAGAGGCCCTGCTCGCATTGCATCCCTTCACTACGCTCTATATTGCCGATCTCGATGCCATCGAGGGCCGGCCTGTTCAGACCGCTGTACTACAGCAACTGCAGCAGGCTTTCCCCGACCTGAATTTTTGGGTCGACGCCGGCATCCGGCGGTCCGGTCAACTTCATTCCCTGACACAAATTGCTCCCCTGGTACCGGTACTGGGCAGTGAAACCCTGCCGGACACCCGTCTCCTTGAGCAACTGCCGGACCGGGATTCGGCCATTCTTTCACTGGACTTCATGGAACAGTCTTTCCTCGGCCCTGCCGCGGTACTCGCTACACCGGCGCTGTGGCCAGGTCGTATCATCGCCATGGCACTGCACCGTGTCGGCAAACACCAGGGTCCAGACCTGGCACGGCTGCAGTCTCTGCGAAGCGCAGCACCGCTGGCGGCCTGTTACTCTGCAGGCGGTGTTCGCAATGCAGACGACCTGCATGATTTGCAAACATCGGGTTGCACCGGTGTACTGCTTGCCAGTGCACTGCACGACGGCCGCCTCAGTGCCCGCCATCTTGCAGCTTATCGCTAGGCGACCACACTAAGTCTTCCTCCCTGCCCGTCCATTATCTGTTCACGCAGCTGCAAGCTGCGCACATCCAGCTCATCGAAATGATGCAGCAGGAAACTGCTACCCGATGCCTGGTAGCTTTTCAGGTCCGGACCGCTGTAATGACACCATGACTGTTGAGTCTCATACAGTTGCAGCTCTGCCATGCCCGGCAGGTAGTCGATCAGCTGCTCCCAAATATAGACGCATAACATTTCTGTACTGGAGCGCCAGGCCAGCTCACTGGCAACAAAGTTCAGGTTGTGGTGATCGAAACGATCGACAACACGCTGATTTACGACACGCTTCAGATAACCATAATCGATGACGCAACCGGTCACCGGATCAATACGTCCTGCCACCTTTACCTGCAGGGTATAGCGCCCGCCATGCAAGTTGGAACACTTGGCCGGGTGGTCGGTAATGAAGTGCGCCGAGTCGAACACCAGCTCCTTTACCACGGTTACTTCGGGCGTGGTAACGTGAAAGCGTTCCCATACACCCGGCATCATCTGTAGCAGTTCCCGCAGGCTTTCAAAAAGCCTGTCGCTGTCAGCACGCCGGTGACTGCGCAACATTACGCCACCACCCGGCTCGCCGGTTTCCAGCATCACCATACTGATATTGCGAAGTCGTTTCAGACTGCCGATAATTTCCTGCGCATCGCGACGCCCGGGGACAGGGATAAACAGGTAACCGGCATGTAACTCTCCCACCTGGGCAATACAGCCGGCCAGCGCCATCAAAAAATCAGGCGGTGGTACCAGGGACAGCTCCATACCATACTGCCTGGCAAGATTGCTGCGCCTGGCCTTTAAACGGTTATCGGCTACCACACGATTGGTTGCGGTATCAAAGCGGTACTCCTGGCGGAACCGGAAACCGAAATCTTTAAGGTATTGCAGGTTCCAGAGCAACAGGTCCAGGCGACGAACATCACCTGGCAATACGGTAAATTCACCTTCGTCCTTCAACAGGCCGGCCAGTCTGAACCCCTGCAGCAGACTGCGCGCGGTTTCACCGGGACAGGCACTGGCGCGGGCGTAGTCCATAACCCGGTCTGCTACATTTATCTGGTCGGGCGATAATATTAAATCCAGCGGCATATGGTGACGCAATGCGTACTCATGCAGGGTCAGGCCGCAACAGGAAAACAGGTGTTCGTTTTCCAGCCTTTGTAGCTCGGTTCCGCATTCCAGGCATTGCATGACTCATCCCTCGCTGAAATTGTGTTCGAAAACGGGTTATTGCCCCGGCGAACCGGGGCAATTTGTGCTGCTATTCAGGAGTGTGCAGCATACGGATGTGCACTTGCGCCCTTTTGAGATACAACTTCTGCCGCGGTTGGTGAACCGTTGACGGCATTTTTGATAGACATCTTGGTAGCTTCGTAGTTGTAGTCCTGTATCTTGTTATCGTCTTCTGCTTCCCAGTGAATAAACACACCCACACTGATGAACAAATCATCAGCTTCATCAGCCGGGATAGTGCCATCCTCGACACAATCGGCAACGGCCATGGCAACGCCACGCTGCGCCGGTCCAAACATTTGAACTGCCTGCTTGGCACCCTTGATTGTGACCTTGTTGAACATGACAGTCGCAGGCTTGACCATCAGGTTAGGCGCCACCACAGCCAGCAGTCCGTTAACACCTTCTTTCTGGTTGGTCAGTGTCTGGCAAAAGGCGTTTTCAGCAGCACTGCCACGCGGGCCGATTATCAGGTCGATATGTGCTACTTCATTACCATCACCTACCAGGGCCTCGCCCACCAGGACTTTGTCGATTTTCGCCATCAGTAATTCTCCTTACTCAGGTTGCTGTTAAAGAAAAAGCAGAGGAACAGCAACCTACAAAGGCCCCTCTGCCGCGATAGGGCAATTGCCCGATTCCATTTACCAGGTCCTGCAATCTTTTAACTGCCAGGGCTGCGACCGTCAGGTCCGCGCTGGTGCCGGGGTTAATTCCCTGCTGTTTAAGCTCGCTATCAAATTGCATCAGTGGCCCGGTCAGACTCTGCGGAGCCGCCTGTTCCCCGAGCAACCGCTCATCCAGGTGCTTCGCCCGGATAGCAACATCCTGCGCCAGGCTGGTGCCATGCTTGCGTTCTATATGGGTATCCGGATGGGCTGACAACACACCCAGGTAGGCCGACACTGCAGCCCACTCTTCGCTGCCCCAGCGACACATGCCGTCGTACAGGCGTGGCAAGGCCAGTTCGAAAATATCTGTGTAGTTAGTAACATACTGCCGCGCTATACGATCATGCCGCTGCGCCGAAAGCATCACCTGGTAGAGGCTCACAGCGGGGGTACTGGTGCGCACATCGTATCGTCCGACATCACCCAGCCCGGCAGGCTCTGCCAGGCGGATGGCCTCGTAGGTCAGGGCGGTATCATTTGTGTCCAGCGCCAGCAGTGTATCGCCGAGGGCTTCACGCAACGTCTGGCCGCACCTCATGTGCAGGGCGGCATGTGCCAGTGGCGCACACAGCAACACAATACCGAGGTTGGTATTGCAATCCACCACCTGCCGGGTAGCCAGGATCGCCCCCAGGGTACGCTCCCCTACCGACTGACCCGGCCGGACCAGTGCCGGCGCAATCGCGTAGGCACTGCGTACAAAATCATCAACGGCCATGCCGTGCCCTTCCGAGTGCACACTGACGTTGCCCGGCTTTAGCGCACCCAGTTCTGCAATACATGCGGAACCGATAGCGTCCGCAATGGCTGCAGCTGAAAGCACTTCCGGTTGGCCCATGCTGTTCATACACCAACCGCCGCAATACATCGGTGACCCAGGTAGCGGCGATAAAAATCGTCTACCAGGCAGCTTGCGATATTGATATCGCAGGCTGCCTGCAGACCTTTCCATGCAGGAATACTGTTGACCTCGATGACCTGCAGATCACCGGCGGCATCACGCATCAGATCGACACCCGCATAGTCCATATCGAGCGCAGCGGTTGCCGCCTCGGCCAGGCCTTCCAGTTTCCGGTCCTGCGGCGCCGGGATGCAGCTTGCCCCCTGGGCGACATTATTGATCCAGTGTTTGCCATGACGCTGCATGCCGGCCACGGCCCTGCCGTTGATGACAAATATGCGCCAGTCAAAATGTTGCCCTTCGACAAAACGCTGCAGGTAATACACCCCCTGGTAATCTGCCAGCGGCGGCAGCGGATCCTGCAGCGACAACCGCGCCAGCCCCTTGCCCTGTGAACCAAACAACGGCTTGACCACCAGCCGGTGTCCGGCAGCACGTTCCCGTGCCCAGATGTCCTGCCCGCGCTCCTCTGAGGAGACCACCCAGGTAGGCGGTACCGCAATGCCGGCACGCTGCAACAGCATGCTGGTCATACCCTTGTCGACACTGCGTTCGATGGCACGGCCATTGTTGTAGACCGGAATACCCGCGGATTCGAGCATATGCAACACATCCAGGTATAACAC
>JAOUCV010000221.1 GCA_029859555.1 Gammaproteobacteria bacterium | reverse complement strand
TGTGGTTCCTTTATGGTGATGCTGCAATCAGGCAAGCAAATCATGTGCTATACGAGTTCGATACATCTTACAGGTAACAGGTTTTTGTGGTCAAAAAAAGGCCCGCATCAAGCGGGCCTTTTACTGTCACTTCAATGTTGATTATTCAGCTATTAGCAGTTCACGCTGCTGGTTGAACAGATAGCGCACCTTGTTGTATTCGAAAGGTGAGCCCAGCATGCCATAGCGGAACTGGTTGATGTCGCGCTGATTCAGGGCGTCGAAACCCTTCAGTAGCCAGCCGCCGGTATCATCATTTGATTCCGCTTCTTTCACGCCGAGGAAATCAATTTCGCGCTCGGCGACATAATCTGTGACCAGGCCGGTGGTATCACGCAGGTTGCTGGGACCGACAATCGGCAGTACCAGGAAAGGTCCGGCGCCAACGCCCCAGTGGCCGAGTGTCTGGCCGAAGTCTTCCTTGGCTCGTTCCAGTTCAAACCACTTGGTGGCCGGGTCCCACAGTCCCAACACGCCGACGGTGGTGTTGATCACCAGACGCCAGGAACTGACAGCAGTCTTTTCAATTTTCAGCTGGAACAGGGAATTGTAAATATTCGGAATTTCCCCGATGTTGGCCCAGAAGTCCTGAAAGCGATTGCGCACGAATTGTGGAAAGACGAAACGGTAACCCGATAATGCCGGCAGGAATATGTACTCGTCGAACACGCGGTTGAATGCGTAGATACGCTTGTTCATGGGTTCCAGCGGGTCATAGACATCGAGGAAATCCAGCGGATTGGATTGCTTCTCGGCATCGATGTAGTGCTGCTGGTCGCGCAGTTCGCTGATATCACCGAGTTCGCTGATATCGGCCTCGGCATGGGCGACAGGTAATGCCGCCAGCCACACACCGGCGATCATGACGAGATGAATAAGTAATCGTGAATAAGTAATCATTTTGTATTCTCGCAGGTGTGATTAATTTTTAAAGAAGTCGAGCATGTAGGCAACATTGTCCTTGTAATCCATGTTGCCGCAGTGGCCGCCGGTGGGGTAGATCTTGGCGCGGTTGCCCATGACGTCCTGCAGATACTCAATATCACCGGGGCCAAGGATGATGTCATCCTGGTTGGTCATGACGCCAACCGACGGGTCATTGCGCAGGTAGTCCTCGATGGCATAGAGGCTGACTTTCTGGATGATGTCTTCCTTGCTGTCGCCGGGATGACGTTCCTGCCACCACGGAATGACCATTTTTTCGAAGTAATCCAGGAACTGCCAGCGCAGCGAGCGTTTGTACCAGTAGGTGCTTTGACTGGAGGTCGGGCTGTAGTTCTCATTGGCAGGAATGATCCAGCCGCTGTGGTTCAGTGCGTCCGAGGTGAAGGCGAGGTCGGCAGATGAAAACAGGAAGGAGATGCCGATCAGTACGGCCACATCATCCATCGGCAATGCCTGGTCACTCTTCTGTATTTCATACAGGGTTTCCGGTCCGAACTTGACGCCGCCGCCACTTTCCTTGAAATAGGTGGCCAGTCGGGTAAAGACATCGGAAAAAATCTTTTCACCGCTGGTACCGGGGTTGCGCTTTCTGTATTCCGGTATGAGTCCGTCGAGATTCGATACCGATGTATAGAGATTGACCGGCGGGTTAATCATCAGCACCTTGTCGAAGTTGATCTCCTTGCGCTGTTTGTCGAGATGACCGACAAAGGCCGAATCAATACCGCCAAGACTGTAGCCGGTGACGTATTTTTTGGTAATCTCGATGTCGCCCGAGACCTTCTCAAGCGCAGCTTTCATGACGGCGTACAGGTCTTCCGCATCGTAGTTCGTAAGCCCCGGCATATGGGTCGATGATGCAGCAGCCATAAACGGCGGCTTGGTCGGTGAGGAGATCGTGATGACATGGAAGCCGGCCTGATAAAAGGTATCCAGCAGGAACAGGACTTTCGGTGAATTGTAGGCGGCGCCGGTGCCGGCAATCACAAAGATAAGCGGCGCAGGGCCCTCATTTTTGGCATGCAGTAATTTCATGTCTGCCAGGCCGAAAACACCGGCGAGGTTGATCTCGCTGACATCCTTACCCATGTTGACGGTCATGGTTTTGGCTTTTACCTTGCGGGGTTCATCCCACTGGTAGACGTCGGCAGGCGGGGTACCCACTACGGTTGCTTCGTAGGGGTTCTTGATCGGGTAATCATAGGCAGCGGCGGTCGTTGTCCAGCCCGTCAGGGTGACAAGCAGGGTGGAAACTATGCTTAGTAGGTATCTCATTTTTTGTCCTGCATTAGAGGGTTAGAGAAAGGTAGTGACAAAGCTGTTAGATGTGCAAGGTAGATTAGTGAGTTATTTCAATTGTTTCAAGGGGTTTTTTCCTGCTGAGACTGATTCCACAACACCGCTAAAGATGCCTGCACTGGCTGCCGCATGCAAGATAATTATTTATTTACTTCAGTAACTTATCAACGCCTGTTGATGTGAATGGAAGGTATGATGGTGGTTCGAGTGAGAGAATAACCGTTTACGGAAAACACAACGGGGCCCGTGAATGGGCCCCGAAGTTTTTATCAGGTCAGCGGAGTCAGCACGATTTCAACGCGGCGGTTAAGCGCACGGCCTTCAGGCGTGTCGTTTGAGGCGACTGGACTGGAAGGTCCTGCACCCCGAGTGATGATGCGTTGTGAGACTACTTTTTGTGACTCAAGGTAGCGAGCCACGCTGCTGGCGCGTGCCTCGGACAGGGTCTGGTTAAACTCTAGTGCACCAGTGCTGTCGGTGTGACCGATGACGTCCACGTAGGTCTTGTCGTATTCGTTCAGTACCAGCGCAACTGAATCCAGCACCTTGTAGAAATCTGCAGAGATATTGCTGGAACTGGTTGCGAACGTCACATTACCGGGCATGTTCAGGATGATGCTGTCCCCATTGCGGGTAACGCTGACGCCAGTGCTTTGCAATTGCATACGCAACTTGTCGGCCTGTTTATCCATATAGAGGCCAACGCCACCGCCGGCGAGTGCACCGATACCGGCACCGAGTAGCAGTGCCTTGCGGTTGCCGCCGATCAGGATGGCGGTGGCGATGCCGGCGAGTGCGCCGATGCCGGCGCCCTTGCTGGTTTTGTTGACTTCCTCTTCGCCGGTATATGGATTGGTGGTGGTACAGGCAGGAAGCGCCAGGGTGGCGGCAAGCATGGCCGCCAGAACACGTTTGCTGGTGGTCGGGATTCTGCGGTCCTGTCGTGCTGGAATACGGTGAGTCATATTACCTGCTCCTGATCATGTCTGTTCATGGCCGATGTGTTTAGCGCCTGGCGGCAGAGTATGCACCAATCCTTGTTGTATTGGGAGTGGGGCGCTGCAACATGGCCGCAGTAATGATTATCGGTTTCCTGTTTTCGAGTACTTTTTATATGCTGGAAAGCTGGTATTCTCTCCGCTACGAATGCATTTGTAGGCGGCTGTCCAGTGGCAGGGGGTACCTGCATGATGCCCGAATTCCGTTGTTTCAAGTGATCCAGGAGTGCAGGAATGAAGAAATATTTATCAACCGTGGCGAGTTGTTCGCTGATGATATTGATTGCCGGACCGGCAATCGCGCAGGAACTCTTTATATACCCTGCCAACGGTCAGAGTGCCGACCAGCAGGATAAGGACAAGTTTGAATGTTATAACTGGGCGAAAAGGGACACCGGGTTTGATCCAATGGCATTGCCTACAACCTCATCGGCGCCCCCAAGAGGCCAGAAAAAATCAGGTGGTGCTGTCACGGGTGCGCTGGGTGGTGCCGTGCTTGGCGGCATACTTGGGGACAGCAGCAGGTCGGCAAAGCGCGGCGCAGTTGCCGGCGGATTGATTGGCGGTGTGAGACAGAGCGGCCAAAATACCAAAACAGAACAGAAGCGCTCAGACTGGGAACGCAAGGAGTCTGCGAACTACGCCAACAATCGTAATAATTACAACCGTGCCTATTCAGCCTGCCTGGAAGGTCGCGGTTACACGGTCAGGTAAGGGAGAGTATGAACATGAACAAAGTAATAAATCGGGTCATCCTTGCTGCAGCTGCACTGGCGCTTTCGCCGGTCACGATGGCGGAACCGTTTGACGGCGGAAAGGTTATGTTGTGTGCCAGTCAGTACGCCGCGGAATGTGATGCCGGTAGCGATTGCGAGACCGTTACGGTGGCCAGTGTCAATCTGCCGGATTTCTTCCTGGTGGATACTAAAAAGAAGCTGATCAGTGCGACACCTGAAAGTGGTTCTTCCTCAACCACCACTATCGAGCGTATTGAGCATCTTGATGGCAAGTTGATGCTGCAGGGTGCTGACGACGGCATCAAGGACGTAAGAGATGGTGCCGGGTGGACCATGTCAATTAACGAGTCAACGGGAAAGATGGTCATGACGACCGCCGGTGATGGTTTTGCCGTGGTTGTGTTCGGTGCTTGTACATT
>JAOUCV010000220.1 GCA_029859555.1 Gammaproteobacteria bacterium | reverse complement strand
CACGTACACCACGGCCCCCTTGTATTGCGGGTCAATTTTGACAGAAGTATGTATTTGCGAGGTAGTGGCTCCACCGATCAACAACGGCAAGTCGAAGCCGCGACGCTCCATTTCCTTGCCGATATGTACCATTTCGTCCAGCGAGGGTGTGATCAAACCTGACAGGCCAATGATGTCGACATTTTTCTCCTGCGCCGTTTTGAGGATCGTTTCTGCCGGGACCATTACGCCGAGATCGATAACCTCATAGCTGTTGCATTGCAGCACCACGCCGACAATATTTTTACCGATATCATGCACATCACCCTTTACGGTTGCCATCAGGATGGTGCCGTTTTTCCTGGCGCTGCCGTCTTTTTCGTTGTCCATGTAAGGCAGCAGATAGGCAACCGCTTTTTTCATCACGCGTGCCGATTTCACCACCTGTGGCAGGAACATCTTGCCGGCACCGAACAGGTCGCCAACAACGTTCATACCATCCATCAACGGACCTTCGATAACGTGCAGTGGTTTCCCGGCAGCCTGGCGTGCGGCCTCGGTGTCCTCTTCTATGTAATCGGCAATACCCTTGACCAGGGCGTGTTCCAGTCGCTTGTTAATTTCCCACTGGCGCCACTCCGGATCTTCTTCGACAACCCCGACCGTACCATCGCCGGCATATTCGCCGGCAATTTCCAGCAGGCGTTCGGTAGCGTCTTCACGGCGATTGAGGACAACGTCCTCGACCCGTTCACGCAGTGCCTCGGGAATGTCCTCGTAGATGGCAAGCTGTCCGGCATTGACGATACCCATGTCCATGCCGTTCCTGATGGCGTGATAAAGAAACACGGCATGAATAGCCTCACGCACCGGATTATTGCCACGAAATGAAAATGACACATTGGAGACACCGCCGGAAACCAGTGCATGCGGCAGCGTCTTTTTAATATCATGCGTCGCCTCGATAAAATCGCGGCCATAATTGTTGTGTTCTTCTATACCGGTAGCGATCGCGAAGATGTTGGGGTCAAAGATAATGTCTTCCGGCGGCATGCCGACGGTTTCAGTAAGAATCTTGTAGGCGCGGGTGCAGATTTCCACCTTGCGCTCACGGGTATCCGCCTGTCCCTGTTCGTCAAACGCCATCACGATAGCGGCGGCGCCATAGCGCCTCACCAGTCGGGCCTGTCGAATGAAAGCCTCTTCGCCTTCTTTCATGCTGATGGAGTTAACCACGCCCTTGCCCTGGATACATTTCAGGCCGGCCTCGATAATGTCCCACTTGGAGGAGTCGATCATTACGGGTACGCGTGATATATCCGGTTCGGCGGAGATCAGGTTCAGAAAACGGACCATCGCCTCTTTGGACTCGAGCATGCCCTCGTCCATATTGATATCGATAATCTGTGCGCCGTTTTCTACCTGCTGGCGCGCAATATCGAGGGCCGTTTCGTAATCACCTTCCATGATGAGTCGTTTGAAACGCGCAGAACCGGTGACGTTGGTGCGCTCACCGACATTCACAAACAGAGAATCGCTGGCGATATTGCAAGGCTCAAGCCCTGAAAGGCGGCACTGAATATCAATGTCAGGTATCTGCCGTGGCGGATGCTGGCTGACGGCAGCGACGATTGCCTTGATATGTGCAGGGGTAGTGCCGCAACAACCGCCGACAATATTCAGAAAACCGTTGGCTGCCCAGTCACCGAGTTCTGCGGCAATTTCTGCAGGCGTTTCGTCATATTCACCGAATTCATTTGGCAGCCCTGCATTCGGATGCGCTGAAACGTATGTATCCGCAATACGTGACAACTCTTCTACATACTGTCGTAACTGGTCGGCACCCAGTGCACAGTTAAGACCGATAGATACCGGTTGTGCGTGGCGCAGTGAATTCAGAAAGGCCTCGGTCACCTGGCCGGTTAAAGTACGGCCGGAGGCATCCGTAATGGTGCCCGAGATCATGATGGGCAGGCGCTTGCCGCTTTCATTGAAATACTGGTCAACAGCAAACACCGCCGCCTTGGCGTTCAGGGTGTCGAAGATAGTTTCGATCAGGATGATGTCGACGCCACCCTCGACCAGTGCATTTGTTGACTCGGTGTAGGCCTCAACAAGCTGGTCGTAGCTGACGTTGCGGAAGCCGGGGTCATTAACGTCCGGGGAAATGGAGGCGGTACGGTTCGTCGGGCCGAGTACACCGGCTACAAAGCGCGGTTTTTCCGGTGTACTGGCAGTTACAGCATCAGCCGCCTCACGGGCAAGCCTTGCCGAGGCAACATTGATTTCGTGGGACAAGTCCTGCATGCCGTAGTCAGCCATGGCGATGCGCGTGGTATTGAAGGTATTGGTTTCAATAATGTCGGCGCCCGCTTCCAGGTAGCGGGTGTGAATATCCCTGATGATTTCGGGCTGCGTCAGGCTAAGCAGGTCATTATTTCCCTTCAGGTCTGACGGCCAGTCGGCGAACCTTTCGCCCCGGTAGTCGGCCTCTTCCAGCTTGTGACGCTGAATCATGGTGCCCATGGCACCGTCCAGGAAGAGGATGCGCTCGCCCAGCAGCTTGGTGAAATTATTCATATGTTTCAGTAAAATAGGAAAAATCAAGCTAGTGTAGCATGCGTCCGGACTTTTGGGTGCATGCTGTTCTACAGCGGCTCGAGACGCCAGCAAGCTTGTTTATCAGCAAGTCAGGCAAGCCGTAAAGACAGAGGGATGCCCGTGATTTTCTATATATTGTATTTTTCGGGTAGCTCAGGCCCATATATAGTATTATTATGACGTTGTTTGATTTTTCTACTAAACTCAAAGGTATAACCGGCCTGGGCAATTACTGTCGATGACATATCTGAAGAAAAAACAGGTCATGCTTGCTTTGGTGATCGTGTTATCTGTGCCGGCACCCTCACCTGCGAATGCCACCGCCGATATCTTTGGCGCCATGTTTCGGATGATGCTGGTGATGATGAACGCAATGTCCGATTCCATGCTGGGAAACAGCAATGACACCGGCTGGGGTTCTGCCAACCCTCTGGGTATGGGCATGACCACTCTTCCAATGATGAGCGGCATGTACGGAATGAACCCGATGACAGGATTTGGCGGCATGTCTCCCTGGTCCGGCATGAACACTATGCCGATGAACGGTATCAGTCCCTGGTCGACCCCGTTTAACAGCTGGTCAAACCCCTTCACCAATGCGTATCCGTCCTATGCCAACAATCCTTATGGTAACCGGCAATATGGCGGCTACAATCCTGCGCCACAGGGTTCATTTCTGGATGGCCGTTGGTACGGCAATGCCGGTGAAGTGCTTGAAGTGCGCGGCAACCGGTTTCGGTTGCTGGATGTTCAAACCGGCATCAACGGGGCAATCCGTATCGAAAACAACATCGTCAGCCTGTACAGCCCGCAGACCGGCAGCGTTACACAATATTCCTTTATTCGAAACCGCTCCCAGCTGATGCTTCAGGATGCGACCGGCCGGGTACTCAGTTTTCGGCTGCGACCTGATAACTATGGCAGCTACAGTTTCTAGAAAATCATAAAAGCACGCCACTGTTGATGTCAGTAGATGCAATGCAGATAATTGGCTCGCGAGCAGATCTGCTGTAGCCTGCACGTTTATCTGCTACCCTGCTTCCACAGAGCCATTCTAAAACATCTATTTTTCTAAGGAGACTTCAATGCCGGTTCGTTTTCTGTTTATTCTGATCTGCATTAGTTTTTCTGTGTCTGCCCGTGACACACCTACTGCCGCAGCCAATCCCGAATACCAGCAATGGATCGAGGCCATGAAAACCAGGCCGCGTGGTCCATTCAAGGAACTGCGCTGGTTTTGCAATGACGGTACCGTGCTGCCCCCGAAAGCATATGCCTGCGTTGATCATGGTGGCGGTTACCAGCATGGCGCATGGAGTAAGCATACGCTGACACTGCGTGAGCATGGCTACAAGATTGCCAATCTGCTGGCAGGGTACAACCCTGAAGCAGAACTGGAACAGGCAGATTTTATTGATGCCTACAATCAGTTGCTGATAGAAAAATATCTTGTTGCAGCAGACGATGGCTGGATATTCAGGGAAGCCCTGTTCTACCGGGGTGCGATCCAGGAAGAGGATGAGCGCGAAGGTGGGCGCAAGTTGCTGCTGGCACTGAGTGGCAAGCCGGAGTGGATCAGTAGCCGTTATCCGGCTTTGCGCATCGGCGCGGTGCTGGTGAGTCATGGTGAAAGTACTGCATCGGTACAGAAAGTCAGGCAGGTGTCTGCAGCCCTGTCTGACCAGGACTCCGGCTTCAATGATCTTCGCGGCAAGATTCACGGTACGCCGGATGCCGGTGACGCCCAACGGGTACGTGATTATGCAGCAGGTGTCTCTGACCCGGCCATGCAAGCAAAATATGAAGAGCTTGCCATCGATATCGACCTGGTTTACCAGGGCGTACCGTTACCGCAAAAATTACGGGAA
>JAOUCV010000219.1 GCA_029859555.1 Gammaproteobacteria bacterium | reverse complement strand
ATGTATTCTATTGAGGTAGTGGGCCTGAAAGGACTCAAACCTTCGACCAGGGGATCAGGAGACACATGTACGCCGAATTATTGTGTCGGGGAGTTTAAGAAATGAATAAAGAAATAAAGGAAATAAGAAATAAAGGGGTCAGAGCCCTTTATTTTTCGGGTTGCCGTTTTTATTCTGCTAAAGGTCTGTTGTTGAAGCGATTTCAGCCGGTGAGCGCAATACTTAATCTTTCAGAGACGAAAAGATGGAGTGTTGAATATGAAATAAAGGGCTCGAACGTATTATTCAGCTGTACAAAAGGCTTTGATTTGTTTTTTGATGCAGATCAATATTAATTGCCTCCCCTTCAACTACGCTGCTTTAGCCAGGATCGCAAGAATGGAGTAAAATCATGAGTTCACTATTTAAGAGTAATACCGGGAAGATCGACCGAATTATCCGGGTCATTGTCGGCGTCCTGTTGGTTGGAAATGTATTCGCGGGCATACAGACGCCCATTGGTTGGGTCGGAATTATTTTGATAGTAACTGGAGTATTTGGTACCTGTCCGGTGTATTCACTCCTGGGTATCAATACAAAGAGCCTGGCAGAGAAGGCTGGTCTGAAATAGTCTTCAACTGAGGCATTGGAACGACAGGGGTGCTGTAGCCGGATGGTTGGCGGGTACCTTGATAAAGGGTGATGGTTTTGGTTTGCTCGGCAATATCGTTGTAGGTATTGTCGGAGCGATTGTTGGTGGTTTTGTGTTCGGTTTTCTTGGCATCCCGGCGGGAGGACTCATTGGCTCAATCATCACAGCCACTGCCGGCGCCGCATAACTGCTTTTCGTTATCGGTCTGATTAAGAAGTACTGGTGACAACGCTACTGGCTAGAAGGTCACGTTTTCAAACAGCAATAACCCAAGGAGAAACAGAATGAAATCGTACAGGAATATCACTGCTACTATGCTTGCAGGACTTTTACTTATGGGGCTGTCCGCTTGCGAAAAAGGTCCGGCAGAAAAAGCCGGGGAAGCAATCGACGATGCAGCATCTGATGTCGCAGATGTAGCCGAGGATGCAGCATCTGATGTCGCAGATGCAGCCGAGGATGCAGCGGACGCTGTCGAAGAAAAGATAGATAAATAGCAGTATTTAATTATCAGGCTGGGTTGTCGAGCATACGTGCATGCTACCCTCTTTTTTAGTTATTAATCGGTGGCCTTCGTTCATTCGTTGGCTACCGTCTTTAATTGCGCTAAAGGTCTTCTTGTGCGGCAAAGAATAGTTACAACTGAAACTCGGGAATGACCAGTCCTGGCCGAACCCGGAAGTACAGTAATCATAACCATAGCGATTACGCGTGTCTGCTGAACATCTGCTCTGCCCCGAATATACCTCGGGCATCCTTTGGGGATCGCTTCCCGTTGACATGAGACGAGGCAAGCCGGTCGGGAGTTCTCTGACGGCACGAACCAAGGGACTTATGATCTCCTGGTCCAGGAGTTATAACTATAAGAATTTTATGGATATGGTGGGCTCGCCAGGACTCGAACCCTGGAGCATCCAGATGGGGCAGCTGACAGCCTCATTTAGTACACTTTGCTTCTGCCATAAATCATAGGAGCCCAGTGCATGCGAATTCTCACCTCAATCGGTTACCTCGCCCTGACGGCACTTCTTTGCGCTTGTGAACAGCAGCACTCTACCACCGATGTAGATCCCATGTTGGGACTTGAATGCTTTGATAGCTACCGTGCCTCACTTCCACCGGGCACTCAGTATGAAGGCATCGAGAATCTTGCGGGGGTCAGGCTCAGAATAAAGATCATGAATGGACTCGAGGTAATCACCATAGATTGCGAGCTGAACCCTGACGGGACATTAAAGAGCGGCGGTAGATAATTCCAGAAGTTGCGCCAACACGCCGGAACTGGTGACTGATGATGCTTTCCGCGTGGATAAAGATAACCTATACGGTATTTGTCTGTGTTCTTGTCCCTGTTTACTGGGTGGAGAGGGGGCCTGCGAATTTTCTCTGGTTATCAGACATCGCGCTGTTGGCTATCGTGCCGGCGCTCTGGATGGAAAACCGTTTTCTTACCAGCATGATGGCGGTTGGCGTGTTGCTGCCGGAGTTCGCCTGGAATCTGGACTTCTTTATCCGTTTGATTGCAGGTTTTGATGTGATCGGCCTCAATGCCACTGGTTACATGTTTGAATCCCGTTACACGCCACTGTTCAAATTCTTCTCATTGTTTCACGTCATCCTCCCTCTACTGTTGCTCTGGATGATATATCGGCTGGGCTACGACACGCGGGCTATTTATGCGCAGACGCTACTGGTCTGGATCCTGCTTCCGGTCTGCTATCTGGCGACCGACCCAGAAAGGAACCTCAACTGGGTATTTGGTGCAGGTAATCTGGCTCAAACATGGCTGCCCGGATCCTTATATCTGGTGCTGCTGATGCTTGCTTACCCGTTACTCATATTTATTCCTGCCCATTTCATGCTCAAAGCGCTATTCAATGCACGCTGACGCAGCGTATCCCCGGGGATGTGAGTCACGTCTGTTTTCCGGCATATTAAAAAACGCAGAGAATAAAGGGGTCAGAGCCCTTTAGTTCTTTAGTTGATCGGTGTGGACTTCTCCATACAGGGCTTTTATTCTGCCTGTACTCCGGATCAGTATTTACATGTTCAAAACCAACTTAAACCAAACAGGAAATTCTGATGAAACGCATGAACTCACTCAGCACCGGTATTTTTCTTCTGGTTATCCTTGCAATACCCGTTACTACGTACGCAAGATATGATGAAAGTGATGCAAAAAATGACTGCAAAAGAGCAATAAAATCTGATGGTCGCTATTCACACTTTGCTGATGTGCACACTAAGGATAAAGGTCATTACTCCTACCTGGTGACAGGTAAAGTGAGATCCGAGCGCGATGACAGAAAACATTCGTTTGATTGTCAGGTTCGCCATCGTGAAGTTACCAGTTGGCATATTGACCCGGTCAAAACGGTCTCCTCCCATGATGGTGGCAGTAATACGGCTGCTGCAGTAGGTGCCGGGCTTCTCGGTATTGCGATCATAGCAGCCATTTCCAGCCATGATGACGACGAGAATCATGATGGCAAGCGGAACTCTTACAACAGCGGTGCGGGGGGCAGTCCTTTTGACGACATGCATTACCTCAGAAAGGAATGCAAGCGCGAGTTACGCGGTCACCTTGATCACGATCATGGCAAGGTGCGTATCCTGCAGTTTACCTATGTTGACCTGTATCACCGAAAGTTGCGTGGTGACGGAAAGGTATCTTTTAAATCAGGCGGGGACCGGCAACTTTCCTTCCATTGCGAATTTGATCGCAGAGGCCGCATCCATGATGGACACTATCATTACCGGCGCCAGCAAGACGATTGATGCGTGATCCCGGGCGCTGCGTATATAGAGCGTATCACGCTATGCAGATTGGGCGGCATCCTGATCACGGCTACCGGGCCGAAAAACTGGAAATCTGGAAAGTTGACACCCGGTCCGCCCGCATAGATTTCCAGGATTTAGCCCTCCATCTGTCGCACCGAAATCCTGTCGAATGAGCCCGGGCGGGATGGGCAACGTTCCGAAAGACAGATTCATGCTCCAGACCGGACCTTTCAGGTTCGCTTATAAAATCAATGGCTAAACGACAGAAACCGACTGCGAAAAGCAGATATATAAAATATTACCAATCTAATCTAGAATTGTATGCGTAATTTAACCTTGAAAACAGGGGTAGGTAAATGAGTCAACTTTATAAAGGCACGATAACGACCTTTGGCGAAAGCATGGCACGTAGTACAACAGAAGCGCATGCCTTTAAAATATTTATGGACGAACCCGTCGAGCTTGGTGGAAAAAATGGCGCACCAAGTCCGCTTGATTTTATTTTAGCCTCTCATGGTGGTTGTCTTAATTTCATGACTTTTTATATTGCAAATGAAATGGGCATCTCCATTGAAGGTACTGAAATTTCGGTTACCGGTAAGCTTGATCCAGGTAAGTTTTCTGGTGCTAATCTTGATGTCCGTGCAGGGTATCAATCACTTGAAGCTGTTATCAACATTAAAAGTTCTGCTAGTGAAAGTGAGATTGAAAATTTAAGAGCAGCTGTCGAAGCCCGTTGCCCGGTAAGTGACAATATTACAAATTCCACAGCAGTGTCGATCTCTATGAAGTCAATCTGAATTTCTCAGTAAATTACCCGGATAACCGGTTTTTCCCGGATGCCGGACGTTCAGAAGTTTTGCCTGTAGGTCATAAGGGTACTGTAAGAAGACCTCTGCGGCCGGATGTGGTTCTGCAGACATCGACCAAGGCTGTGTGAAGACTGTGTTGTGCCCCCGGTTTTGCTTGTTGCTGTTGACGGAATGTCGTACTTGCGACTAGTTGAAAATTGAATTCAGGCTGGCACGTAACCCGGTTTCGTCATCGATGTTGCT
>JAOUCV010000218.1 GCA_029859555.1 Gammaproteobacteria bacterium | reverse complement strand
TTGATGCACCGGTTACGGGTGCATGGATGGTGGTGTAGCCGAGGTCGAGTTGTGCCGTGTCGACCTCGGCCCTGGCCATATCTACTGCAGCGGCGGCGGCGTTTACCCGTCCCTGCGAATCGTCCAGCTCCTTGAGACTGACTGCATTCGCCTTGGCCAGCGGCTTGACCCGTTTCAGATCGGCCTGCGCAGTCCACAACCTTGCCTGCTGCTCGGCTAGTGCGCTTTGTGCCGCGTCAAGCTGTACCTGAAAGGGCTTGGCGTCCATCCGGAACATGACCTGGCCCTGCTTGACGATGCCGCCCTCGATATACAGGCGTTCGTCCAGGAAGCCGTCCACCCGCGCCCGCACCTCAACCTGTTGCGAGCTGGCCGTATTCCCGACATATTCGAAGATAACCGGAGTATCCTGCGGCGAAACCGTAATTACCGTGACCTCGGGTGCCTGCAGTTGTGGTTGCTGGGTCTTGTCGCAGCCCCCCAGCAGGGTGGCCAGGATGATGCACAGCAGGATAAATTTGTGCCCTTCACGCATGGTATTTGGTTAGGCGCGCGAAGCGCTATGCAGCTTCGCCTGCCGGTGCCCCTGGTTAGCAGTTAGTAGACAAAGATGGTACACATTTGGCCTCTCCCCCGCCAGAGTAACCAGCAGAGTTGAGACTTTTCCCGAAAAGTTTCTCAAAAATAACGGCACTGACCGTTTTGATTTCCAAAGCCGGGGACTCTCGACTATTCTTTGTTGAAGAGGAGAAAGCCGGGAATGAGGAATGTCTGAAATACTGATTATCTATTCAACCACCGATGGCCATACACGGGAGATTTGCCAGCGCCTGCAGCAGCTTATCGAACAACAGGGCCACCAGGTAACGCTGGCGCCTGTTGATGATGCACCGGACATACGGCTGGAATCGTTCGACAAGATAGTCATCGGTGCAAGTATTCGCTATGGCAAGCATCACAAGCGTATTTATGATTTCATAAAAAGCAACGAACAAATCCTGGATAGCAAACCGAATGCCTTTTTCTCGGTCAATGTTGTTGCCCGCAAACCGGAAAAGAATCAACCGGAAACAAATCCTTATCTACAGAAATTCCTGAGGCAGATTAGCTGGCAACCAAAACAGCTGGCTGTCTTTGCAGGGAAAATTGATTACCCGCAGTATCGCTTCCGTGACCGGCAAATGATACGGTTGATTATGTGGATAACAAAGGGTCCCACTGATCCTGAAACCGTCATTGAATTCACCGACTGGGAACAGGTTGAAACTTTTGGGCAGCTCCTCAGCAATATGTAATCAAACCAGCTGAATCAACAGAGACGGCAGGATTAACCGCCATGCCACATGCGATTCTCCACCTAAACAAAGACCATCCGCAGCAGGCTGCGCAAACAGCAGGCCGCCGAAATACAGCGCTGGGGCTGCTGGCACTCGCCTGGTTACTGGCGGCAGGGGTTTTTATTGCCGTCAAATGGTCCGGGCACTATACCCCGCCCTGGACACTGGTTTTCTTCCGCACGCTGTTTGCCACGCTGTTCCTGCTGCCCCTTGTTGCCTCCCATTTCAGAGAGATGGCGACGGCATTGCGGGATCACTACAGGATCATCCTCGCCATCGGCGCACTTGGCCTGGCACTCACCCAGGGGGCCTTGTTCACCGCTCTGCATAATTCATCGGCAATCAATGTCAGCATCGTATTTTCGGTATGGCCGATCACGGCGGTCATCCTTGCCGCACTGTTCCTGGGTGACCGCCTGACATGGTTGCAGATATTCGGCGTCATTCTCTGTTTCGGGGGTGTGCTGGTAGTGGTCGCGCAGGGGCATCCCGACACCATCATCAATATGGGCGTCAATAGCGGGGATCTTCTGGTTATTGTAGCGGTGGCGTGTTTCTCTTTTTACACAATAATGATCAAGAAGGTGGCTATCGACCTTGCCGCCTTACCGCTGCTTGTTCTCATACTTGGATCGGCAAGCCTTGCCTCGGCGCCGTTTTTTGCATGGGAAATAGTACATGATGAGCGCATTTCCGTTGACTGGCACGATATCGCGGCCATTGCGTACGTTGCTATCCCGGGCGGCGGCCTCATGTATCTGCTCTTCAACACCGGTATTGGAATGCTGGGGGCCGCCAAGGCAAGCGTCACATTTTATCTGCAGACACTATTTACAGTTGTTCTCGCCTATTTCCTCCTCGGTGAGCAGCTGCACCTCTACCACGCAGCAGGGATCGCCCTCATCGCACTGGGTGTCATACTCGTCACCCTGGTAAAGCCCGGCAACGGCCACGAAGACTCGAGCGGCTGAAGGTGAGGGGTTTACGCCTCCTGTACGGGGGCTTTAAAAGCGGTCTGCACGTTCTGTCAGGCGCACCACAAAACCGGTAACCAGCATAATAATCAAGACTGCCGCGCCGAACACATACAGGCCGTAGTGCACCTGAATGCTGGCAATCGCTCCCAGTTTCACCGTCACGATCAGCACCGCGACGACCATCACGTCGAGCATTGCCCAGCGCCCGTAGCGATGCATCAGCTGCAGGTATCTGGAAAGCTGTTTACCGGCGTGCCGGTGCTTCGCCACAATCCGGTAGAGCACATTGATCTTAAGCAGCGGCAGTACAATACTGAATGTCGCCACCACCAGGAACAACAGGTAATGACCGTTATGAAAAAGCTCGCCAACACCGGAAAGCACCGAGAAGGTATTCGTTACCACGACAAATTTTGAAATCGTCATCATCGGCGCGATGATGCCTGTCACGAACAGCACGAAAGCGATGAGCAGCAACCAGCGTATTCGCCGTGCATGAAGCGTATTGATGGTAACGAACTCCCCGTCGCGGGATTCGATCCCGTTCATTCAGTTATACCTGCCGGTGCATTCGCAGGCTTGTAACAGCGGCCGCAGACGCACCCGGACATATGCATGCAGCTGTTAACCCAACCGGGAAAATAAATCAGACAGTGTCAATTTTCCGGGTTAGCTCAGTTAACATTCTCAAACAACTTTCTCCGCTTAAAAGTCTTGGCTCAAAATCCTGCGAGACAGAATACTTTAGCAGCGTCGGTTGTGTTATCGATGATTCCGGCACATACCCCATTGACCATCCCGAAAACGAGCGTGTGGACAGCATACGATAATCAACAAGCAGGGGGTTCTGATGACGCTTGTCCTGAACAATCCTCACGTAGGTTTTATTTACCGCTTCACGCGAGCCTTCCAGGCATTGAACAACATTATTATTACAAAACAACAAGACGCCTGTAATGCCGTCTCTTTCATTGCTGGCACGCGAGACCTCAAGAATATCCATGAAATCCATAGTGCCTGTCATTTCACTGGTGTAGATCAGGCTCACTAGAAACATATTGGCACCTGTATGTAACAAGATTCTCTTTTAAGTTCAATATCTTAATCTTACCTTTAATTCAAACCGCACCGCCAGCAGCGTACCCGCGCCCCGGAATCGCGGCAGGCGAACAGCCGCTAAAATACGGAAGCACTTAATTCATGCACAGCGGACAACATCTCCGCGTCATCCGTTAACGCCTCCGCGATACAACTGCGGCACGCCACCACCGGGGTCACACCGGAGGCGATCAGCTTCGCCGCGTGCACCAGCAGGCGCGTGCTCGCGCCCTCTTCCAGGCCGCTGCCTTTCAGGTTGCGGGTCATCTGCGCGAACTTGATGAGTTGCGCAGCAGTGTCCGCGGCGATGCCGGTTTCGTTCACCAGGATCTTGCTCTCCAGTTGCGCGGACGGGTAATCGAATTCCAGTGCCACGAAGCGCTGGCGCGTGGATTGCTTCAGGTCTTTCAGCACGCTCTGGTAGCCGGGGTTGTAGGAGATCGCCATGCAGAATCCGGGACCTGCCTCGAGTACCTCGCCGAGTTTCTCCATCGGCAGCACGCGGCGGTCGTCGGCGAGCGGGTGGATGACCACGGTGGTATCCTTGCGCGCCTCAACAATTTCGTCGAGGTAGCAGATCGCACCATTGCGTACCGCCCGTGCCAGCGGCCCGTCGACCCAGACCGTTTCGCCGCCGGTGATAAGGTAGCGACCGACGAGGTCGGAGGCAGTCAGGTCATCGTGGCAGGACACGGTAATCAGCGGTAATTTCAGCCGCCAGGCCATGTGCTCCATGAAGCGGGTCTTGCCGCATCCGGTGGGCCCCTTTAACAATACCGGCAGCTGGTTTTTATAGGCAGCCTCGAACACCATCAACTCATCAGCGACCGGCTCATAGTAAGGTTCATCCTCGATAAAATATTCTTCGGGTTTTATGGCGCGAACGGTCACGGGGACTCCTTGTTTATTTTGATGGTGCCTGTGGTCAATCTTGCCATAGCGAGGGCAGAGAACACAGGGTTAGCTTTTTTGCGTTTAGTGACCGTGGTACAGCCGCCCTCCCGAGTCTTCTTTCGCAGGGAGTAGCAAAGGAACGGCTCACGACAGCTGACCATCCGGGTACTCAA
>JAOUCV010000217.1 GCA_029859555.1 Gammaproteobacteria bacterium | reverse complement strand
CTCCGAAGCGCAAGAAGGCTGCACCGAAGCGCAAGAAGGCTGCACCGAAGCGTAAGAAGGCTGCACCGAAGCGCAAGAAGGCTGCACCGAAGCGCAAGAAGGCTGCACCGAAGAAACGACGTTAGTCGGCAGCTTGTCAGGAACACCTTAGTACGTTCCTTGATAACTAAAAAGCCCGGGCTTCCAGCCCGGGCTTTTTTTATGTGACAAACAAACGAATCGAAATAGAACCCGTTACTAACCTGCCCCCAGAAACTGGTTATAGGCAGCGCAATCTGTTTCTTCCCAATAGGCATAGCCCAGCTTGTCCAGCGACCTCCGGAAGTCACCACGACTACCCGACGGCACCTGTATACCAACCAGCACACGCCCGTAATCAGCGCCATGGTTACGGTAATGAAACAGGCTGATATTCCAGCGGTTCCCCATCGATAACAGGAAATTCAGCAAGGCACCCGGACGCTCCGGGAACTGGAAACGGAACAACAGCTCATCCTTCAGTCCCGGCACCCGACCTCCCACCATGTGACGAATATGCAACTTGGCAAGCTCACTGTCAGTGAGATCTTCAACCGGGTAACCCTCGCCTCGCAAGGTCTCGAGCAATTCCAGCCGTTCCGCGTCACCTCCCTGTAACTGCACCCCGGCAAAAACATGCGCGTTGCTTGCGTCCGAAAAACGATAATTAAATTCAGTAATGCCGCGCTTGCCAATAGCCCTGCAAAACTTTTTGAAGCTGCCGGGTTTTTCAGGAATGGTTACTGCCAGCAGTGCTTCACGCCGCTCGCCGATCTCCGCACGCTCTGATACATGCCGCAGTCGATCGAAGTTAATATTTGCTCCGCTGTTTATGGCAACCAGGTCCTTGCCTTTAACACCGGTTTGTTCCACGTATTTCTTTATGCCCGCTATCGCAAGCGCACCCGCAGGCTCCACTACCGCACGGCAATCATCAAAGATATCCTTCATCGCGGCACAGATTTCATCGGTACTGACCAGCACCATATCGTCAACATGTTGCCGTGCGATTCTGTATGGCTCCTTGCCGGCCTGCCGGACAGCAACACCATCTGCAAAAATACCAACCTGCTTGAGAGTGACCCGACGACCACGCTTCAGCGCCTCATACATGCAGGATGCTTCTTCCGGCTCCACGCCAATCACCTTGATTTCCGGACGCAACGATTTCACCGCGGCCGCTATGCCGGCAATTAATCCGCCGCCACCCACCGGCACGAAGATCGCTTCAATGTCATCCTCATGCTGCTGCAAAATCTCCAGCCCAACGGTTCCCTGTCCGGCAATCACCACCGGATCATCATAGGGATGTATAAAGGTCACGCCCTTTTCTTCCGCATATTCCGCAGCCCAGGTATAAGCCTCATCATAGGCATCACCCGCCAGCTTGATACGCGCGCCATAATCACGCACCGCCTCCACCTTGATGGACGGTGTCGTACGCGGCATAACGATCAGCGCTTTCACACCCAGCTTTTGGGCAGCCAGCGCCACACCCTGGGCATGATTGCCGGCGGAAGCTGCGACCACACCGCGCGCACGCTGCTCCGCGGACAGACCCGACATGCGGTTATAGGCACCACGCAGCTTGAATGAATGTACCGACTGCAAATCCTCACGCTTCATCCAGACCCGGTTCTCAAGCCGCACAGACAGACGGCCGGCCTCTTCAAGCGGCGTTTTTTGAGCCACGTCATAAACACGGCTGTTGGTGATCATCTTTATATATCGCTTCAGCATGCCGGATACAGTAACAGGTCAATTCGGCCTTGCCCAGATGCGTATAGAGGAACGAGCCAGCATCATGACATCCGTCAACAGCACGGGTATTATCAGCACCAGAGAATATTATGGAGCACCCGCATGACACAGGATGAATTAAAGAAAATGGTCGCAGAGGCGGCGCTGGAATACGTGGAACCCGGCACGGTTATCGGCATCGGTACCGGCTCAACGGCGAATCACTTCATTGATTGCCTGGCAGGCATCAAGCACAAGATTGATGGTACTGTCGCCAGTTCAAATGCAAGTGCAGAACGTCTTGCAGCACATGGCATACCGGTACTGGAGCTGAACTCGGTGAGCGAACTCTCCGTTTACGTTGATGGCGCCGATGAATCCAACCACCAGCTGCACCTGATCAAGGGTGGCGGCGGCGCACTCACCCGCGAAAAGATTGTCGCCGCCTGCAGCCGGAAATTTGTCTGTATTGCCGATGGCAGCAAGCTGGTTGATATGCTGGGGGCATTCCCGCTACCCATCGAGGTCATTCCGATGGCACGCAGCATGGTTGCGCGTGAACTGGTGAAGCGTGGTGGTCAACCGGTATATCGCGAGGGTTTTACCACCGATAACGGCAACATCATTCTTGATATTCATAACATGGAAATCATGGAGCCGGTCAAGCTGGAACAGGAACTGAATGATATACCCGGCGTGGTCACCGTTGGCCTGTTTGCGAAACGCCCTGCGGATGTATTGTTACTGGGTACTGCAGACGGCGTGAAGAAACTGACCTAGTCATTTTCAGCTTGAATCAAAACCTGTAGGAGCGCCGCCCCCGGCGCGATCAAGATTCATCGCGGCGGGGACGCCGCTCCTACAGCAGAAGGCAAGACAACCACAAATCATTCACCCAGCACCCAGATCCGCACACTCGCATCATCACTGGTCGTTGCCAGGTAACGGCCGTCCGGCGAAACAGACACATCAGCACCACAGAGATCATGCTGCTGGAAGCGGCGCAGTACTTCACCGCTGGCAGGATCGAGGAAATACACGGAACTGTCAGTCTGCCGGCTGATTGATGCCAGCGCTGCACCTTCACCGGTGTACTGAACAGACCTGATCAGCCCGTAATGCTCGGTTGGCAGAACAGCCAGTGACCCATCATCAAGACTCCAGCGATACAGGCGGAACCAGGTACCGCCCGATAACCAGTTGCCATCCGGCGAAAAGGCCAGTGTCCAGGCATCGGTACCCGGTTCTTCCAGGTAGCGCACTTCACCGCCCTCGGTCCAGACAGCAACGCTGCCGTCCTCACTGCTGGAGGCATAACGTGCCCGCTGCGAGTCGATAGCAACCGCCTTTACTGCATCACTGTGCAATTGCTGCTCAGACAACAGGGTAAAGTCCGAGGCCTTCCATAAACGCACCGAACCGTCACGATGCCCGGTTAGCAGCCGGTCCATCGCATCATCAGCCTCCATGTGCATAATCGGCACAAGCCCGGTCAATTGCTGCTGCAGCTCTCCATCGATCCCGCGTCGCTGCAGCACACCGTCATAACCGGCAGTGACAACCCGCCGGTCTGATGCCAGGAAGGCAATACCGTTGACAGAATCGCTGTGCCCCCGCCAGTACCGGTACGATGAACCATCCGGTAATTGCCACAACTGCACGTTTCCCGACCAGCCACCCGAAGCCAGCATATCGCCAGACTGGCTGAAGGCGACCACGGTCCCGCCACGATGTGCATCTTCGTGAATAACACCGGCCGGTTCGTGTGGATGGCCGGCACAGGAGGCCAGCAACAACAAAGTGATGTAAAAAATAAATTGCCGCATTTGCCGATTACACCCTGGTGCTGGTGAGCAGACGGCATATTAAAAAACCGACTGCAATAAAAACGGGGCCAGCGGGCCCCGTTGATTTTTACTGTCTGCTACAAATGACTAGAACTTGTGCTTCATACCAAATGAAAGCTTGTCGTCCTCACCACCATTGGATTTGACACCGGAACACACATTGTTGTCTGCGCTGTCACAATCGATTTCACTAAACCCCGCATAGACCCGGGTACGCTTGCTAAAATCATAAGAAGCCATCAGCTGCCACACTTTATATTCGGAGGCCATACTGCCGCTACCACCCTTTTCGGCCTGTCCGTATCCGAAATACGCCATGGCGTTACCCATTTTACCGGACGCACCCAGCATCCAGGTATCGGCACCATCACCCTTGCCATCCGTCTGGTTGGCGCCACGGGCACTGATCAAACCATCATCAAATTCGTACTGGGCCAGGAATGAAAACATACCCAGCTCGTACTTGCCGCCCAGCTTGTAGGCACTGTCGTCACTACCGGCATCACTGGTAATGTAGTCAGCAAACACCAGGAAGGGGCCGTTCTTGTACTGGGCGCCGACACTGAACGGGTTGTCTGTACTGCCACCTGTGTCTCTCTGCATGGTATAGGTCGCCGCAGCCTGCAGGCCGTTCCAGTTCGGACTGTCATAGCGGAAAGTATTCTCGGCACGACCCTGGCCGGCTTCCCCTGCACCACGGTGCAGGTCGGATTGCAGACCCCGATCACGTTGCTGCTGTGCCGTGCGGTAGTAAGGATCAATCATGGCACCGTGAGACTTGTACACAGTGGAGATGGTGCCGATGCGCACCTTGCCGAAGTTACCGGCAAGACCCAGCCACTGGTCACGATCGGTGATGGAGTCTGTGTCTTTGACACTGG
>JAOUCV010000361.1 GCA_029859555.1 Gammaproteobacteria bacterium | reverse complement strand
TCTGCTGGTGACGGGTGTGCTGGGAGTGGTGCTGTGGCCACTGATCAGTATTTTTATTTCGATGATGGTGCCTGTGTCGGGACTGTCGGCACAACAGTTCCAGTTGTTGTTGATGACGTTGATGGGTAGATAGGAGATTGTTTTGGGTGGTTTGAATGTGAACAGCCGGGTTTTGTCCGGAATGCGACCAACCGGGTGCTTGCACCTCGGGCATTATCACGGTGTGCTGAAGAACTGGGTGCAGTTGCAACAGCAATTTGACTGTTTCTTTTTCGTGGCGGACTGGCATGCACTGACGACCCACTATGAAGACTCCGGGATCATCGCAGACAGTGTCTGGGACATGGTGATCGACTGGCTGGCTGCCGGTGTCAATCCCGGTGCGGCACAACTGTTTATCCAGTCACATGTGCCGGAACATGCCGAACTGCATTTGCTGTTGTCGATGGTGACGCCGCTGGGCTGGCTGGAGCGTGTGCCGAGTTACAAGGACCAGCAGGAAAAACTGCGTGAACGTGACCTGGCGACCTATGGCTTTCTTGGCTACCCGTTGCTGCAAAGTGCCGATATCCTGATATACGGTGCCGACAAGGTGCCGGTCGGTGAAGACCAGGTGGCACACGTCGAACTGACACGTGAGGTGGCACGGCGTTTTAACCACATCTATGGCCGCGAACCCGGCTATGAAGAGGCAGCAGAAGCGGCCATCAAGAAGATGGGTAAAAAGAATGCCCGCATGTACCGCGATCTGTTGAAGCGTTACCAGGAGCAGGGTGATCACGAGGCGATCGAGGTGGCCCGCGCACTGCTGGCCGAACAGCAGAACCTGGCGATATCCGACTGCGAACGGCTGCTAGGCTACCTGGAAGGTGGTGGACGCATGATACTGACCGAGCCGGAAGCCCTGCTGACGCCGGCTTCCAGGATGCCCGGCCTGGATGGGCAAAAGATGTCCAAGTCCTACGGCAACACCATCACCCTGCGTGAGAATCCGGAAGACGTGCGCGAGAAGCTGCGCACCATGCCGACCGACCCGGCACGGGTGCGGCGCACCGATCCGGGCAATCCTGACATCTGTCCGGTATGGCAGCTGCATGGCATCTATTCCGCTGACGAGGTGAAAGACTGGGTACGCGAGGGTTGTACCTCGGCAGGCATTGGTTGTCTGGATTGCAAGCAGCCGATTATTGAAAGCGTGCTGGCCGAATTGTTACCGATACAGGAGCGTGCCAGCGAGTTCGAGCAGGACCCCGGGAGGGTGCGGGCGATTATTCGTGAAGGCTCGGAGGCAGCGCGTGATGTGGCGCGTGAAACGCTTGATGAAGTACGCCAGGCGATGGGCCTGAAGTACACTTGACGGGTGGCTTAAAAAGGGCGACACCCTGCTGAAAATAGGGTAGTATCTGCCGGACGATCGAGATCGTCCCTCGGATACGACGAAAGTCACCACGTACCAGGGCATGATATGAACGAAAACCAGAGCCGCGAAGTTTCGCCGGACGTCCACCCCCAGGAAGAAATGCCCCTCGCTGTTGTTCAGGGCAAGCCGCTGCAGTCACTACCCCATGATCTCTACATACCGCCGGAAGCGCTGACGGTATTTCTCGAGGCTTTCGAGGGACCGCTGGACCTGCTGCTGTACCTGATCCGCAAGGAAAATCTTGATATTGCCGATCTGCGCGTGGCGGAAATAACTCGCCAATATATTGAATATATTGAACTTATGCAGGAAATGCAGCTGGAGCTCGCCGGGGAATACCTGGTGATGTCGGCAATGCTGGCGGAGATCAAGTCGCGCATTCTGCTGCCAAGGCCGCCAGGGGTTGATGAGGATGAAGAAGACCCGCGTGCGGAACTGATTCGTCGGTTGCAGGAATACGAACGCTTCAAGCAGGCGGCGGAAGATCTCGATTCCTTGCCAAGGCTGGGTCGTGATGTGTTCCAGGCCTCTGCCGAGCCGATTGAGCGCAACGTAGTCGCGTTACCGCCGGAAGTGGATTTGAAGGATCTGATTGACGCCTTTCAGGATGTGATGAAAAGAGCCTCCATGTATGCCCATCATCATGTGCAGCTGGAATCCCTGTCCGTCAGGGAACGGATGTCGAACATACTGAACAAGGTGAACTCATCGCACTTTACCAGTTTCAAGGACCTGTTCACCGTGGAAGAGGGCCGCATGGGCGTGGTAGTTTCATTTCTGGCGATACTGGAGCTGGTGAAAGAGTCACTGCTTGATCTGACCCAGGCTGAGCCGTTTGCCCCCATTCATGTGAAGGCCGCGGCGCGGGTAGAGGAAAACAGCGAGCCGGTAGCAACCGAACAGGCAACTGCCTGAGCCGCAAACACACCCGGGTAGAAGAGATACATGGAAATACAACAGCTGAAGAATATTGTGGAAGCCATTTTGCTGGGCGCCGGCAAGCCGCTGAGTATCGACCAGGTACTGACCATGGTGGGCGAGCAGGACATGGTGGACCGTAACCTGATCAGGGAAGCGATCGCTGCCTTGCAATCGGACTATGAATCGCGGGGTATTGACCTGGTGCAGACAGGCAGTGGTTATCGTGTCCAGATCAGGGAAACCATGCAACCGTGGGTGTCGCGTCTGTGGGAAGAGAAGCCGGCCCGTTATTCCCGGGCATTGCTGGAGACGCTGTCACTGATCGCCTATCGACAGCCGATTACCCGTGGCGAGATCGAGGAAGTGCGCGGTGTTGCTGTCAGTACCAACATCATCAAGACGCTGCTGGAGCGCGAATGGGTGCACGTTATCGGGCACCGTGAAGTGCCGGGGCGTCCTGCGATGTATGGCACCACCAGAAAGTTTCTTGACTACTTTAGCCTGAAAACCCTCAGTGAC
>JAOUCV010000216.1 GCA_029859555.1 Gammaproteobacteria bacterium | reverse complement strand
GTACGATATTGCCTGTGATGCGGTAGCCGGGGAGGCGCAGGCGCAGCGCGAGGATGCCCGGCAGCGCCGGGACCAGCGGCATGCCGCGATCGACCGGCTGGTAATGCAGTCGATGGAGCACATGGCGAATAACTCGATTGGACGGACCGAGAGCACGGGCGGCGGCTATTTACTGGCGCTTGCCGTGTTTGCAGGCCTCGCTTATGTGCTGCTGACCTGAGTCTGGAGCGGCTGCCCGGCAGTAGCGGGGCTGGCGAGGGCCTGGCTTCACCGATTGTGACGTATTCTATGAAAGCGCTGTAACTGACTAAATTAAATATTATTTGTTAATACCTGGCCCGGTTATCTCCGGGTTGGCTGTCTGCGGGTACCTACCCATCTGACAGATTCCATTAAACGTGCCCAGCTTGTATATTACGCCGCTTCCTTGCTGCCGGTCAGACCGGGCGGGAGTCTCCGCCGGTTTGGCACAGATGGCCGGTATTGTGTGAATGGCATTCAAAAAACGAGGTGAACCATGGCTGTAAGAAATCGCCTGCATCGTAGTGAATTGGCAGTACCCGGCAGTAATACCCGCATGCTCGAAAAGGCCCCCAAGGCTGGCGCAGACATGGTTTTTCTGGACCTTGAGGATGCCGTAGCACCGGATGACAAGGAACAGGCACGCAAAAATGTCATCGAGGCATTAAACGACCTCGACTGGTCTGCTTGTTCGGTATCCATTCGTATTAACGGTCTGGATACACATTACTGCTATCGCGATATTGTCGATGTGGTTGAGCAGGCAGGTGACAAGCTCGATACAATCCTTATTCCGAAAGTAGGTTCACCCTCCGACATCCTGTTCGTCTCAACCATGCTGGAACAGATTGAGGCTGCCAGGGGGATTGATCAAATCAACCTGCATGTGCTGATTGAAACGGCGCTGGGTATGGCTAATGTGGAAGCCATCGCACAGACCTGTCCGGAACGCATGGAGGCGATGGTTTTTGGCGTTGCAGATTATGCCGCCTCAACCCAGGCACGTACAACCAATATGGGTGGTGCAAACCCTGATTACTTCATGTTGACGCACCCGGACAATGAAGGCACGCGTGAACGTCACTGGGGTGACCAATGGCACTTTGCGATTTCGCGCATGGTGGTTGCCTGTCGTGCCTATGGGCTGCGCCCGATCGATGGCCCGTTTGGTGATTTTAATGATCCGGATGGTTACCGGGCGGTATCAAACAGTGTTGCCGCACTGGGTGTCGAGGGCAAGTGGGCCATCCACCCGTCACAGATTGCATTGGCAAACGAGGTGTTTACCCCGCCTGCTGCGGAAGTTGACCGGGCACAGCGTATCCTGGTGGCCATGGCTGAGGCTGCGACTGAGGGCAAGGGCGCCGTTTCGCTGGATGGCCGCCTGATTGATGCGGCATCCATAAGGCAGGCACAGGTGTTGGTGGACAAGTCAGCGCAAATCGAAAGCTCTCTCGCCGCCCGCCAATAAAAAACCAGCAACCGGAGATGACATTTGAATATTCATGAATACCAGACCAAGGACCTGTTGCGCGGCTATGGCGTATCGGTTCCCGATGGCCGTGTTACGCATAACACTGATAACGCGGTGACGATTGCAGAAGACCTCGGTGGTGACCGCTGGGTTGTAAAAGCACAAATTCATGCGGGCGGTCGTGGCAAGGGTGGCGGCGTGAAAGTCGCGTCATCGCTGGATGAGGTCAGGCAGTTTACTGACGAGATGATTGGTATGCAGCTGGTCACCCCGCAAACCGGCACTGAAGGTCGACTGGTGCAACGCGTACTGGTTGAGCAGGCCTGTGACATCAAGAAAGAATATTACCTCGGCATGGTTATTGATCGCGCAACACAGCGTATCACCATGATCGCCTCGGCCTCTGGTGGTATGAACATCGAAGAGGTTGCAAAAACCGATCCTGATCGGGTTATCCGGGAAGCGGTTGATCCGGCAATCGGACTGGCCGGTTTTCAGTGCCGCAAGATTGCAGCCCGGATCGGCCTGCGTGGACAAAAAATCAGTGAAGCAGCGAAGCTGATGCAGGCGCTGTACAAGTGTTTTCGGGAGCAGGATGCACTGCTGGCCGAGATTAATCCGCTGGCCGAGCTTGGTGATGGCAGGTTGATGGCGCTGGACGCCAAGATGTCTTTTGACAGTAACTCCATGTATCGCCGCCCGATGATTACGGAACTGCGGGACTTTGACGAAGAAGATGCAAAAGAGGTTGAGGCGACTGCCCACGGCCTCAATTATATTGCGCTCGATGGCAATGTCGGCTGTATTGTGAATGGCGCCGGTCTTGCGATGGCGACCATGGACTCGATCAGTTTTCACGGTGGCAAGCCTGCCAACTTTCTTGATGTGGGTGGCGGGGCTTCACCGGAAAAGGTAGGCAATGCATTTCGTATTGTGCTGCAGGATCCAAATGTAAAAATCATCCTGGTGAATATTTTTGCCGGAATTAATCGCTGCGACTGGATTGCAGAAGGCCTGGTGCAGGCCATGCGTGATCAGGATATCAGCGTACCGATCGTGGTACGTCTGGCAGGCACCAATGTAGAAAAGGGCGCCCCTATTCTGGAAGCATCGGGTTTCCCTTTTATTATGGCTGATAACCTTGATGATGCATCGACCAGGGTCATGGCAACACTGGAGGCAGCGGCATGAGTGTATTTGTACACAAGCATTCAAGGGTAATTATTCAGGGCTTTACCGGTCAGCACGCCACATTCCATGCTGAAGAGTCGATGCAGAATGGCACCACCGTCGTGGGTGGTGTGACGCCGGGCAAGGGTGGTCAGGAACACCTCGGTCTGCCGGTTTTTGATACCGTGCACCAGGCGGTTGCGGAGACCGGTGCCGATGTCAGTGGTATTTTCGTACCGCCGCCGTTTGCCGCCGATGCCATAATGGAAGCGCTGGAGGCCGGTGTTGGTGTGGTTGTTGTGATTGCCGACGGTATCCCGGTGCAGGACATGGTACGCGTGAAGCGTTATGCCTCTGACAAGAATGCCGTCATCATCGGCCCCAACACGCCGGGTATCATTACCCCGGATGCCTGCAAGGTGGGCATTATGCCGTCGCATATCTATTCACCGGGGCGCATTGGTGTGGTGTCACGTTCCGGCACGCTCAATTACGAGGCGGTGCAGCAGATGTCCGAGCTCGGTATGGGGCAGACTACCTCGGTGGGCATTGGCGGAGACCCGGTCAATGGCACCGACTTTGTGACCGTGCTACGGGCCTTTGAAGAGGACCCTGAAACCGAGGCGGTTATCATGATCGGTGAAATCGGTGGACCGCAGGAGGTCGATGCTGCCCGCTGGGCGAAGCAGAACATGAGCAAGCCGGTGGTCGGCTTCGTGGCAGGTGTCTCGGCGCCGCCGGGACGCCGTATGGGGCATGCCGGTGCCATTATCTCGGGCGAGGCCGATACGGCCAACGCCAAGATGGACCTGATGGAAGAGCTGGGTGTCCACGTGGTGCGTAATCCGGCCCTGATCGGTGAAACCGCGCAACGGGTTTTTAGCTGACAGGCATCACGGCTGAGCTGCTGCAGATACCATAGCAGCGCAGTTTGTCCGCGATTGTGTCGATTTGGCAGCAATCGCGCGGCAGATGCGCTCCTGCAGGCAGTTTTCGAAGCAGATTGCTGCATCTGCACCACTGGTGCAGAAAGGCAAGCTGGCCGTATCCGGTCGCTGTCTGAAACACGGGGCCTTCCGGGTGCCGTGGGAAACCGCTCTGGTTGACAATATTTCCGCATAAAAGAGCCCCGCATCATTGCCTGTTGGCGGCCATCCGCTTAAACTACCCGATTTAAATTATTCACTAAACTCCCGTTTTCTGGCGGGTTTCTTGTTATTAACTTTTGTCGGAGTGTTGCATGGCCATTGAACAAACCTTTTCCATTATTAAACCTGATGCTGTCGCCAAGAATGTCATAGGCGAGATCGTAAGCCGATTCGAAAAGAACGGCCTGCAGGTGGTTGCATCGAAGATGCTGCATTTGTCAAAAGAGCAGGCACAAGGGTTTTATGCCGTGCACAAGGAACGTCCTTTCTACAATGATCTGGTCAGCTTCATGATTTCCGGTCCGGTGGTTGTGCAAGTGCTGCAAGGCGAGAATGCCATTAGCAAGAACCGTGAACTGATGGGTGCTACCAACCCGGCCGATGCCGCTCCCGGCACTATTCGCGCGGACTTCGCCAGCACGGTTGACGAGAATGCCGTACACGGTTCTGATGCGCCTGAAACGGCTGCCGAGGAAATTAAATACTTCTTCGGCGACGACGGGCTCTGCCCGCGCACACGCTAATCGAACTGCCTCAAGCCGTGACCACCATCGACAAAAAAAATCTGCTGGACCTGGACCGTGCGGGTCTGGTGGAGTTTTTTGCCAGTCATGGCGAGAAGTCCTTTCGTGCGACACAGCTGATGAAATGGATTTACGGTCAGGGTGTCACTGATTTCGACGCCATGACCAAT